>JAYTPS010000445.1:0-5004 GCA_043747155.1 Flavobacterium sp.
TTAAACATTTTAATAAAAATATTTTTTATAAAAACACTATAATTTTTAAATTTATTTATTATTATCAATTACATAATTTAAAACTTTGGTCATTAAATGTACTCTGTCTTTACCAAAAACGTTGTGTTTAGCCATTGGATATGGAAAATAATCTACTTGCTTGCCAGCTTCTATGAATTTTTTTACCAAAGATAAATTATGTTGTTCTACCACAGTATCGTCGTTGGTACCATGAATTAAAAGTAATTTTCCTTTTAAACTGTTTACATAATTTAAAGTACTTGACTCGTCAAAACCTTTTTGATTTTCGGTTGGTGTGTCCATATAACGTTCTCCATACATAACTTCATACCATTTCCAATCGGTAACTGGTCCGCCAGCAACACCAACTTTAAACGCATCTGGTTTTCTTAAAAGTAACGACGTTGTCATAAAGCCACCATAACTCCAACCGTGAACTGCAAGACGATTTCCATCTACGTAAGATAATGATTTTAAATATTCTACACCTTTTATTTGATCTTCTATTTCATTTGTTCCACAATTTCTGTGAATGACACTTTCAAAGGCAAAACCACGATTGTCAGATCCACGATTGTCTACTGTAAATACCAAATATCCTTGTTCTGCCATCCAATACATCCAAAGATTTGCTCCATCAAGATAGGAATTTGTAATCATTTGAGCATGTGGTCCGCCATAGACGTAAACCAAAACTGGGTATTTTTTTGTTGGGTCAAAGTTACTTGGTTTTATTAATCTTGTAAATAAATCGGTAGTTCCATCGGCAGCTTTAATGGTTTTAATTTCTGCTGAACCTATTTCATATCCATCATATTTATTTTTACTTTCTAAAAGTGCTTTATGCATTAAATTTTTGTCATACAACAATGATTTTGAAGGCGTTGAATGATTAGAATATTCATCAAAAAAGGCACTTCCGTCAAAATTTGGAATAAAATTATGAACGCCTAAATCTTTAGTAATCAACGTTTGTTTACCTTTTAAATCTATTTTGTATCCCAACATATTGGTGCCAGTTTCGCCAGTTGCTTTAAAATAAACTTCGGTTCCATTTGCGTTTGCTCCAATTATTTCTCTAACAGGAAATTTATTGTTGGTTAATTGTTTGATTAATTTTCCGTCGATAGAGTAGTAGTACAATTGTTGAAAACCGTCTTTTTCGCTAAACCAAATAAAATTATTAGAATTTTTATTCGGAAAAAAAGCATCATGTTCTGGTTCTACCCATTTATCATTTATTTCGTTTAAAATTGTTCTTATAAATTTTCCAGTATTGGCATCATAAACATTAAGACACATATCGTTTTGAGCACGATTTACTTCTGCAATTAAAATATATTTTTCGTCTGGCGACCAGGAAAGATTGGTTAAATAATCGTCTGGATTATTTCTTGGCGCAATAAAAACAGTAGATTTTGTATTTAAATTATAAATTCCAACTCTTGGTTTTTCAGATTTTTGACCAATCATTGGGTATTTCATACTGATTAATTTTCCAGGTGTTTCATTAATATCAAGAATGGGATAATTGGCAACATCTGTTTCGTCTTTTTGATAAAAAGCTAAATATGAAGATTTTGGAGACCAAAATATTCCACCAGATATTCCGAATTCACTTCTAGAAATGGCTTGTCCAGATACTATATTTTTATTAGAGTTTGAAGTTATTGCATTTTTTTCTTTATTATTATTTAGAATATATAGATTGTTTTCTTCTGTAAAGCCAATATTATTTTTTGATGCATCAAAAGTTGTATTTTCAAATGTATCTAAAGTTGTGTGGTGCAATTTTCCAGATTTTGTGACTATTGAATAGGTATAATATTTTCCAGCATCATTAACAATAATTGTATTTGAATCTAACCAATCTGTACCAAAAAAGTTTTTAATTTTTGTACCAAGTGCTTTATTTATTTCAGATAATATTACTAATTCTTTTGCCGTTGCATCTTTAGTCGATGCAGACAACATTTTTGTCCAAGCATCAGTATAATAAACGTAATTTGAAGTAGTAGGAATCCATTGAAAACCAGTTAGTTTTTCAGCTCCAAATTTTCTGTTTTGTTGTAAAACTCCCTCTTCAAGTGTTATTTTCTTTAACTGCGCAATGGTAGTTAAGCAAATAAAGAATATAATGATTGATAAAATTCTTTTAGACATAATTATAATTTTATTAGATATTTGACGGATATTAATTTAAATATTTTTTAATCTATTGTATAAAATTTTTTTTTTTAGTTTATAGAATATGATTTTTTTTCAAAAGTAACAAAAAATATTTCAATTTCTAGTTTATATAAAAGGGTTTTATTTTATAATTGTCAAAAAAATGCCTCTACAAAATTGTAAAGGCATTTCAGAATTAGGGTTTAAATAAATTAATTATCTTCCAATAATCAATTTATGATTTTCTGCAAAACCATCAGCTTGTAATTGAATTACATATACTCCACTTGCCAAATTATTTAAAGAGATTAGACTTTCAGAACCATTTAAATTAAACTGTTTTACAACTTTACCAGATCCAACTTCAACTATAATGCCATTAACAATTGAAGAGTATGTTTCTGATAATCGAATGTTTATAAAGCCATCATTTGTAGGATTTGGATAAATACTAGCTACTCTTGAAGAAAAATTAGTAGTGCTCAATAAAATAACTTGAGCTTCATAGGCACCAATATCTCTTCTTGAATCAAAAACTGAGTTTCCTCTTTGATCAACAAACGTGTCAGTAACATCACCAGCATTGTAAGCTGGACTTCCAGAATTTAGTTCATGAGTTAAAGTTGAACCACCATTATTTGCTAAAGGAGTTAATAATGGATTTATTGGTAATGCATCTGTACCAACTAAATCTCCAGTTCCAGCAATAAAATTTGTTAAAACTGCTTTTCCAATTAAATTATAACCATTAGATGTAAAAGCTCCAGTTGACGATGAAACATCTGCATCAGTAGCTCCAAAATTTGTAGCCACAATTGAATTTTTTAATACAGGAAATGTTGCACTATCACTTGAAATTCCGCCACCAATTGTAGATGCGGTATTATTCGCAATAGTAGAAGCATTGATGTTTAGTGTAGCATTATTGTAAATTCCACCGCCTTTTGTTGCAGATGAATTACCAGAAACTGTTGAGGTTGTTAGAGTAGCCGATCCAGTTTTTATGTGAATTCCACCACCATTACCCGAAGTTCCATCAGAAATATTATTAGATATTGTAGATGAGTTTACTATAACAGTTCCTCCATTTACAAAAATTCCACCACCACCAAACGTTGTACCTGCGCCACTAGCTGAATTACTATCAATTTTTACATTTGTTACTGTCATTGTACTTCCAGTTTGATTCCATAATCCTCCACCTTCACGACGTGCATCGTTTCCAGAAACTTCACCACCATTTATTGCAGTGTTTACTGTTGCAGTAACGTGAAGTGCACCACCATTTCCTGGATTTGGTGTACCTGCTGTACCATCAACATCATTATTTGTTAAACTAGAATTTGTAATATTTAAAGTTCCATTTACAACTTCAATTGCACCACCAGCTCTATTTGCTGAATTAGAATCTAAAATAGAATTTGTGATAGTAACTGTTCCAACTAAACTAAAAATTCCTCCACCAGAACCTGATGTTCCTGTTGCATTATTGTTAGATAGAGTTACTGTATTTAAAGTAAGAGTTCCAGCATTATTAAAAATTCCTGCACCACCATCATCTGCTGCAGATCCAGTTGACGAATTTCCGTTGATTGTTGTATTTGAAACTAACATTGTTCCAGAACCATTCCATAAACCTCCACCTTCTAAAGATGCTGTATTATTATTGACTGTTCCGCCAGAAATTGTTGCACTTCCACCACCAGTTATGTGTAATCCACCACCATTTCCTGGAGGTCCAGAAACTATATTGTTATTTAAGTTTACGTTGGTTAACAATATTGTACTTGTTCCTGAATTATCTTCAATTCCACCACCAGCTCTTACAGCAGTATTTCCAGTTATTGATGAATTTGTAACTGATAATTGCGAGCCAACATCGTTCAAAATTCCTCCACCAGATCCAGCAGTTCCGTTTGCAATATTATTAGAAATTGTTGCTTCAGAAATGTTTAATATTCCAGTATTTAAGTTATAAATTCCACCACCACCATTATCTGCGGCAGCACCAGAAGCACTATTTGCATTAATTGTAGTTCCATTTATTGTCATAGTTCCAATACCATTCCATAATCCGCCACCTTCAGCAGCAGCAACGTTAGAATTTACAGTTCCGTTTGTAATATTTACTGTGCCGTTTCCAGTAACGTGTAAACCACCACCATTACCTGGAGCAGCTGTAGCAGGCGAAACTCCAGCATTATTATTGTTTAAAGTGACATTATTTAAATTTGTTACAGAAGTTGTTTGAGCTTCGATACCACCACCAGCACGATTTGCTCTGTTGGCAGTTATTAATGAATTTACAACTGTAATAGTTGCTCCAACATCTGATAAAATGCCTCCACCAGAACCTAATGTTCCGTTAGCGATATTATTACTAATTACAGTATTGTTTAGTACCATTAATGTTCCACCATTATTTTGATAAATTCCACCACCGCCATTATCTAGAGCAGTACCAGAAGCAGTATTTCCATTAATAGTTGTTCCATCAATTGTCATAGTTCCTGTTCCGTTCCATAATCCGCCACCTTCAGCACCAGCAGTATTACCATTAACAGTTCCGTTAATTATTGAAGTTGTTCCTGGACCAGTTATGTGAAGTCCGCCTCCATTTCCTGGATTTGTATTTGTAATATTGTTATTTAATAATACAGCATTTAAATTAACAAAAGATGAACCTCCAGTTGCTCTAGCTTCAATACCACCACCAGCTCTATTTGAACTATTTCCGGTTATTGATGTAGAGGTAATATTTAAAGTGGCACCTTGATCATTAAAAAATGCTCCGCCAGAACCTGAAGTTCCTAG
>JAYTPS010000446.1:0-5477 GCA_043747155.1 Flavobacterium sp.
TTCCTTCTTGAACATAAACACGTGCTACGGCACATTTTCTTCTACCGATTTTGTGAATAACTCCCATTATTTTAAGTCGTTAAGGTTTACGGTTTTTGGTTTTTGAGCAACGTGAGTATGCTCTGAACCAACATTTACATTTAAGTTGCGGAATAATTGTGCTCCTAATTTATTTTTAGGTAACATTCCTTTTACAGCTTTTTCTACTAATAATGCAGGGTTTTTTTGTTGCATAATTTTAGCAGTTAAACTTCTTTGTCCTCCAGGATAACCAGTGTGACGAATGTATGTTTTTTCGTCTAGTTTATTTCCTGTTAGGTTAATTTTCTCTGAGTTGATAACAATTACGTTATCTCCACAGTCAACGTGCGGTGAATAACTTGGCTTGTATTTACCTCTTAAAAGCATTGCTACTTTAGAAGCAAAACGACCTAAGTTATGACCTTCAGCATCTACAACAATCCACTCTTTATTAACGGTGGCTTTGTTGGCTGAAACTGTCTTGTAGCTTAATGCGTCCATAATATTATTTTAATTAAACATTCCATTCCCAATTAAGGGAGTGCAAAAGTACGATTATTTATTATATATACAAATAGGTTTTTGTTTTTTCTTTACAGTTGAATCTTAGCATAATAGAAAAGGTTTAGGAAATGCAATTTAGCCCTGATTGAATGGTTAGCTCTGCAACGAAGTGGAAGACTAGAAATGAAAGCAGGAATAAGGATAACAAAAATGCATTGTTGATTCGCTCCTAAAAATATTTTTTACTAAATTTACAGATTATATATATGATAAATGAAATCTAAAGCAACATTAAAACAGATTGCAAAAGAACTTGGAGTTTCTGTATCTACAGTTTCTAAAGCATTAAACGATAGTCCAGAAATTAGTGAGCCAACTAAAATTCGTGTTCAAGAGTATGCTAAGTTAAAAAATTATAAACCAAATGTTATTGGATTGAATTTAAAGAATCGTTCAACAAGAACTATTGGGGTTATATTACCAAATATATTAAATCAGTTTTTTGCTAAAGTTTTTACTGGAATTGAAAAAATTGCTGATGAAAAAGGTTATAAAGTTATTACTTGTATCTCAAATGAATCGCTAGAAAAAGAAATTGGCGCGCTTGAAATGTTAAGTAACGGAACAATCGATGGGTTTATATTGTCTATTTCTGAAGAAGCTCAAAAACTGCAACAGTTTGGTCATTTTAAATCTATTATAAATGAAGGAACACCAATTGTAATGTTTGATAGAACTGCGGATGAAGTAAATTGTGATAAAGTTGTTGTTGACGATTTAGACTCGGCAATAAATGCTACTGAACATTTAATTAAAACAGGATGTAAAAATATTGCTTTGTTTTCTACAATTGACAATTTGAGTGTTGGCAAACTTCGCGCAAAAGGATTTTATAATGCTATTGAAAGTCAAGGTTTGAAAGTAAATGAAAATTTAGTCGTGCTTGCAGAAAACGATGAGGATTTTAACAATAAGGTTATAGGTTTTTTTGATAAAAATAAAGTTGATGCTGTTTTTGCTTTAGATGAGCATGCTTCGGTAACTGCAATGAAACTTGCAATAAAAAAAGGAATTAAAATTCCAGAGGAACTTTCAATAATTGGTTTTGCCGATGGCGTTTGGTCAAGAAGGTTAACGCCAAGCATGTCAACAGTGAGCCAGCATGGTCCAGAAATTGGTGAAGTTGCAACTAGAATGTTAATTGAAAAACTTGAGAGTAAAGATGAAATTTATAACCATAGAACAATGGTTATTAAAACTGAATTACGTCACAGAGAATCTACGAGAAAGCTGTAATTTGTTTTAAATTAGTTATTTTGAACTACTCTTTGGTTAAAACATTTTCTGTTCCACCTTGTTTTATTGTAAAAGTATTTTCTGCAAATATCATTTTAATTCCTGCGCCTGAATAATAAAACTCCTTGTCATTTTTTGCACTTAAAGGAAATGAACCTTGACCAGTTGCTTGTGCTGTTAATTCGCCATTAGTTGCTGTAATTGTAACTTTCATTGGAAACGTCTTGCTAGAATATACACCAACATATTTTTGTAAAATTGCATCGTCAATTAGTATTTTAGTTAAATCTGGAAAAGCATATTCTTTATTATAATACAAACTTAAAACACCAATCATTATATCATTTCTATTATAATTATCGCCATTTGCTATTAATGATAAGCCAAATTTTTCTTCTACATTATAACCAACAACTGCTCTAAAACTTTCAATTCCGCCAGTATGACCATAGAATTTTTTAGTGTCAAATGGCATTGAGACTAAACCTTTACCGTAATAATCTTCCATAGTTTTCATTAGTTCTAACGAGTTTGTAGAAACTAATTTTCCGTTAAATAATCCATGCATAAAAGATGTTAAATCACTTGTTGTTGCTGCAATATCGCCAGCTGCAAATGCTAATGAGTTATCCCATTCTGGAGTTTTCTCCCAAACTTTTCCGTCAAACATATAGGAGAAACTTTCATTATTTGCACTATTGGTTTTACCAGGAAGTAACGTGTTTTTTAAATCTAATTTTTTAATTATGCGCTTATCTAAATTATCTGCAAAGCTTTTTTTAGTAACATTTTCAAGAATTAATCCCAATAAATAATAATTAGAATTGCTGTATTTGTGTTTAGAATTAGGTTCAAAAGCCGATTCATATTTTCTAATAACATCAACCATTTTTTCTTTAGAATTGTAAACATAAATTTTATCTTTACTTGTTTCATCATCGTTTAAATAATCTGGAATTCCAGTTCTGTGGTGTAATAAATGATGAATTGTAATTTTATCTGCATTAACAATTTTAGGATAAAAAGCAGATAATTTAGAGTCTAACGAAAGTTTTTTCTCGTCTACCAATTGCATAATCATTGTTGCAGTAAAGATTTTTGTGATGGAGCCAATTTTTAATTTAGAATTTTCATCTAGTTTTTTATTGGTTTCTAAATCGGCAAAACCATAAGCTTTAGCAAAAACTACTTTATTGTTTTCATTTAAAGCAATAGATCCCATAAATTTATTGTTTACACTTAAAAAAGTAAGCAAACTATCAATTTTTTGGAATTTGGTTTGTTGTGCATTTAAAAATGTTGAAATAAATAAAACTAAAAGAATTATAAATTTTTTCATGGTAGTGTTTTTATTTATTAGAGTGATTAAATGGTAAAATGTTACAGAAAAGTTATTTTTTTAAGATACTTTGTCATTTCGACTTTTTGGGAGAAATCACATAATCTAAATTACTTATTGCGATTTCTCCTGCGTCGAAATAACAAAAATCTGAAAATGACAAAATTATTAAACTGCCAACTGCTACTGAACACTATTCTAATGCGCTTCTAACCAATTCTCCCCAACACCAATTTCTACATCTAGCGGAACATCCATTTTAAATGCGTTTTCCATTTCGTGTTTTATCATGGGTTGAATTTTCTCTAATTCAGAGTTATGAACATCAAAAACCAATTCATCATGTACTTGCAACAACATTTTAGATTTCCAATTTCCTTCAGAAAGTTTTTTATGTATGTTAATCATTGCAATTTTTATAATATCGGCAGCACTTCCTTGAATTGGTGCATTTACAGCATTTCGTTCAGCGCCACTTTTTACCATCATGTTGGCAGAATTAATATCTTTTAAATAACGTCTTCTTCCTAAAACCGTTTGCACATAACCGTTTTCTCTGGCAAAATCTACTTGATCTTGCATGTAAGCTTTTAATTTTGGATAGGTTTGATAATATGCATCAATCAATTCGGCAGCATCTTTTCGCGAAAGCGATGTTTGATTAGAAAGTCCAAAGGCAGAAACGCCATAAATAATTCCGAAATTTACTGTTTTGGCATTGCTACGTTGTTCTTTAGTAACTTCTTCAAGCGGAACATTAAACACTTTTGCAGCAGTAGATTTGTGAATATCTTCATTATTTTGAAATGCTTTAATCATATTCTCTTCGCCAGAAAGTGCAGCTATAATTCTAAGTTCTATTTGAGAATAATCGGCAGAAACTATAGTATAATTTTCATCTCGAGCAATAAATGCTTTGCGAATTAATCTGCCTTTTTCACTACGAATAGGAATGTTTTGTAAATTCGGATTGTTAGAACTCAATCGTCCTGTAGCAGCAACAGTTTGCATATAATCTGTGTGAACTCTACCAGTTTTTTTATCAACTTGGTTTGGCAACGCATCAATATAAGTACTTTGTAATTTTACCATTTGACGCCATTCCAATATATCTTTTACAATTTGATGTTCGTTGGCTAAATAAGAAAGCACTTCTTCGCCAGTGGCATATTGACCAGTTTTGGTTTTCTTTTGTTTGGTTCCTCCAATTTTCATTTTGTCAAATAAAACGTCTCCCAATTGTTTCGGCGATGCCAAATTGAATTTCTCTCCAGCAGTTTCATATATTTTTTGTTCCAATTGTGAACTTTCTTTTGCCATTTCAATCGACATTTCTTTCAAGAAAGGAACATTTAAGTTTATTCCTTCCAGTTCCATTGCAGCCAAAACTGGAATTAAAGGAATTTCAATCTCATCAAATAACTTTTTGGTTTCGGCTTTGTCTAAAATTGGACTAAAATTTTGTTTTAATTGATAAGTAATATCAGCATCTTCAGCAGCATATTCTTTAATTTCTTCTAAAGAAATATCGCGCATCGATTTTTGATTTTTGCCTTTTTTCCCAATTAAATCTTCAATCGATTTTGGCGAATATTTTAAATAAGTTTCCGATAAAACATCCATATTGTGACGCATATCTGGATTTATCAAATAATGTGCAATCATGGTATCAAATAATTTTCCTTTTATTTGAACGCCATAATGCGAAAGAATTTTTAAATCATATTTTATATTCTGACCAATTTTTTCAATAGTTTCACTTTCAAAAAACGGTTTGAATTTATCAACTAAAACTTGTGCTTCTTCTTGATTTTCTGGAAACGGAACATAAAATGCTTTTCCTTTTTCGAAAGAAAATGACATTCCAACCAGTTCAGCATTCAAAGCATCAATTCCTGTAGTTTCTGTATCAAAACATACCGAAACTTGATTCATTAAATTTTGAATAAACAATTTTGTTCCTAAATCGCCTTGAACAATTTGATATAAATGTTCTGTATTTGATAGATTTGCATAATGTGAATTGGTTTTTTCTTCGCCACTTTCTTCATCAGAAAATCCAAATAAATCAAATTGTTCTTCGTTAGATTTTTTTGCTGGTGCTTTTTTCTTTTCTACTTCTCCATTGGTACTTTCATTGCCATTTTGATTGTCATTGAAATCTGGATTGTACAATTTGTCAAACTGTGTTTTCATCTGACGAAATTCTAATTTTAAGAATAATTCGTCTGTTTTTTCAACATCTGGTTTAGATAATTCGTAATCTTTTTCATTAAATGTTACAGGACAATCTAATAATATAGTTGCTAATTTTTTA
>JAYTPS010000447.1:0-4665 GCA_043747155.1 Flavobacterium sp.
CGAATTTACTTTATACTATTCCTATTTCTATAAAATGGTTGGCTGTAATTTTGGGCTATTTAATTTGCATAAAACCTGCTAACATTTTTATTAGAGAAACACTTGTGGTTGGGAATATTGAAAGTATTTCTGACACTACTGCCGAATTGAAAAATGCTGGAAAACTGATTGGAATTTTAGAACGAATTCTAGTTTTAACTTTTGTAATTATTGGAAAACTAGAAGTTGTTGGTTTTTTAATTGCGGCAAAATCGATTTTGAGATATAAAGACACCAATACTATTAAAACGGAATATGTATTGATAGGAACTATGCTTAGTTTTGGTATTGCTATGTTGGTTGGACTTATAATTGGTAAGTTTTAATTGTGTATTTTTTTTCACGAATTTCATTAATCCACCGAAAAGGCGGACACGTTTTCACTAATTTGATTGCTTTAAGATTTCGCGAAATATAATGAACTTTATAATTTCTTTTGTGTTAAAATGATGAAGTGTATTTTTTTACACGAATTTCACTAATTTTCACTAACTTAATTACTTTAAGATTTCACGAAATATAATGAACTTTGTAATTTCTTTTGTGTTAAAATGATGAAGTGTATTTTTTTACCACTGATTTTTACAGATTAAACTGATTTTCACAGATCTTCAGATTGATTACTAACCACTATTGATGGCTTAGCCCAGATAATAATGGAAAGCATTTTATTGAAGAATTCTATTTTTTGTTGTACTGAAAAAGCGACCAACGGAAGCTCTTTTTAGTGCTTACAAAAAAAGAATTGTTGATAAAATCTTGAAATGGATAGCTGGAGATTGCTATAAAAGAAAATTTGGAAAGATTCTGAAACTAGTTCAGAATTAATGAAATTCACCAAACAATCGTGAAGCGACGTTGTAAGCGCTTTCAAAACTCATTGGACTGGTGTTGGAATTGGCTTTTTGCTCTGTGAAATAGGACAACATTTTTTCGGTTGGCATGTTGCCTGTTAAATCGTCTTTTGCCATTGGACAACCTCCAAAACCTTGAATTGCACCGTCAAAACGCTGACAACCAGATTTGTATGCAGCATTAATTTTTTCGTGCCACTTGCTTGGCGTTGTGTGTAAATGTGCGCCAAACTCTATGTTTGGATATTTTGGAATTAAATTGGAAAATAAATAACTGATAACTTCTGGTGTTGAACTGCCAATGGTATCTGAAAGTGAGAGGATTTTGACTCCCATTTTGTGTAATTTTTCTGTCCAATCGCCCACAATATCAACGTTGTATGGATCGCCATACGGATTTCCAAAACCCATTGAAATGTATGTAACTACTTCTTTATTAGATTTATAAGCAATTTCTAAAATTTCTTGTAATGTGATTAAACTTTCGGCAATGGTTTTGTGAGTATTTCGCATTTGAAAATTCTCGGAAATAGAAAATGGAAACCCTAAATACTGAATTTCTTTGTGTTGCGATGCCGAAATTGCACCTTGTGTGTTGGCAATTATGGCTAGTAATTTACTTGTAGTTTGCGATAAATCTAGTTGTGCCAAAACCTGAGCTGTGTCTTGCATTTGCGGAATTGCCTTGGGCGAAACGAAACTTCCAAAATCTATAGTGTCAAAACCTACGCGAAGTAACGACTGAATGTAAGCCACTTTTCGCTCTGTTGGGATGAACGTTTTTATGCCTTGCATTGCGTCTCGTGGACATTCTATGATTTTTATTTGCTTCATTGAAGTCGCTAAGGTAAAAAAAGATTTTGCCACAAAGGCACAAAGGCACAAAGATTTTTTAGACTTTTTTTGTCAAGAAGTTATAATGTTTATTTTTTATTTTTAAGAATTGCTTTATTAATGTCTCTAACTAATTTTGGTCCTTCGTAAATAAATCCAGTGTACAATTGAATTAAACTTGCTCCTGCTTCTAGTTTGTCTAATGCATCTTGTGCTGAATGAATTCCTCCTACTCCTATTATTGGAAACGATTTATTACTTTTTTCAGATAAAAAACGAATAACTTCTGTTGCACGATTGGTTAATGGTTTACCAGATAATCCGCCAGTTTCGGTTTTATTTTCTGATGTTAAATTTTCTCTAGAAATGGTAGTGTTGGTTGCAATTACGCCTGCTATTTTGGTTTGGTTAATTATATCTATTATGTCTAGAAGTTGCTCGTTGGTTAAATCTGGTGCGATTTTTAGTAAAATTGGTTTTGCACTTCGACTGCGCTCAGAGTGACACATTGCTAAATTCTTATTTTGAATAGTTTGCAAAAGTTCTGTAAGTGGTTTTTTATCTTGTAGTTCACGAAGATTTGGTGTGTTTGGCGAACTTACATTTACTACAAAATAATCTACATAATCAAATAGTTCTTCGAAACAAATTTCGTAATCTTGTGTGGCATTTTCATTTGGCGTAAGCTTGTTTTTACCAATGTTTCCGCCTATTAACACATTTTTATTTTTCTTTAATCTTTCAACAGCTTCTTTTACGCCACCATTGTTAAAACCCATTCGGTTAATAATTGCCGAATCTTCTTTTAATCTAAACAATCGTTTTTTAGGATTTCCTTCTTGTCCAACTGGTGTTAGAGTTCCTATTTCTATAAACCCAAAACCAAAATTGGAAAGTTCTTTATACAACTTGGCATCTTTATCAAATCCAGCTGCTAATCCGACTGGATTTGAAAATTTTAATCCGAAAATCTCAACTTCTAATCGTTTATCATTTACTAAATAAAGTGATTTAAAAAGTGACGAAAATCCTGGAATTTTAGATAAATTTCTAATTAATGAAAAGGTAAGATAATGTACGTCTTCTGGGTCAAAAAGAAAAAGAAATGGTCTAATTAGTAATTTATACATTTTAAAAAGTTGTGAAGTACAAAAGTAATTAATGAAATTAAAAAAATATTAAAAGCATTGATTTAATTTTTTATATTTGTTGAAATTGATGACAAATAGATTATGCTGCTTGAATTAGAAATAGAAAAAACAATAAGTCCAAACAAATTACCCTTTTTACAATCTCAAATTTTACAAATAATATATATTAATATTTTCTCGAAAAAAGAATGTACTATTGAAGAATTTGCAGAAATAACAGATTATAAAAAAGAAAGTAAAATATTAAATGATGCTATAAAAGCTTTAAATATAAAAAAATTCATTAGTGGAAATATTCTAATAGGATTTAATGTTCCTGTTGAAAGACAAAATCTATATAATTTAGTTGTAAAAAAAAATGATTACATACATAAAAATTATTCTAAAAACATTTTAACTTTTGAATATATTAACAGAAAAAATAATGAAAAACAGATTTCTTTATTTAAAACCAATAGTACAATAAGCAGTTACAACAAAACAGGTGTTTGTCATAGATGGTATGATTATTTAGAAGATTTTCCATATTATTTAATTGAGGAGAAAATTAAAGAATATAATTTAAATGAGGAGTCAATTGTTGTCGAACCTTTTTCTGGAAGTGGTACAACTAATGTTTCTGCCAAATTATTTGGTATGAAATCTTTTGGATTTGATGCAAATCCTTTAATGACATTTATTTCAAATGTAAAAACAACATGGGATATTGATCTAGAATTATATAAAAAAGAAATAATTAGGTGCTCAAAAAAGTTCTTACATAAAATTCAAGATTTTGATACATTAAATATTGATAATGACTTTTTAGATAGAATGCCTAAAAAAGAAATAAATCAATGGCTTAGTTTTGGCCTTCAAAAAGAAGTAGTTTTACTTAAAAGTATAATTACTGAAGTTAAAAACAATAAAATTAAAAATTTGCTTTTACTAGCAATGTCACGCTCAGCTCTTGATGCATCTTTCGTGGCCTTTTGTCCAGGAACTACATTTTATCCTTTTAGAGAAAAAGAAGATTTTTGGAATATTTTCACAAATAGAGTTATTGATATTTATAAAGATTTAGAAAAAATACAAGAAGTTAATAAAAAATTTCCTGATGCAACTCTAATTAATGACAGTTGTTTAAATTCTAGTAAATATATTGAAGAAAATTCGATTGATTTTTTAATTACTTCTCCACCATATCCAAATGATTTAGAATATACTAGACAAACTAGATTAGAGTTATACCTGCTTGATTTTGTTAAATCTATGGAAGATGTTCAACAAATAAAAAGAAAAATGGTTAAAGGAAGTACTAAACTTATATATAAAGAAAGTAATTCAGAGCACCATATAAAAAAATTTAAAAGTATAATTAAAATTTCAAATGATATCTATGAGCAAACTAAAGATAAAAATTGGGGATTTGATTACCCAAGAATGATTAGAGAATATTTTGGAGACATGTATTTATGTATGAAAGAGTATTTACCATTGATGAAAGAAAATGCACGTTTTTTATTAGTTGTTGGTGACCAAACCATCAAAGGGATTTACATTCCTGTTTGTGATGTTCTAATAGAGATGGCATATGAATTAGGTTATTCTGATGCTTTTAAAGAACTTTTTAGAATTAGAAGAAGTACTGGTCATAATATTGAATTACCAGAAGAAATTATAATCCTAAAAAAATAGTTATGAATAATCCAAACGAAATTTTTACATATCCATTAAATAATAATTCTAATGAAGCTCAAAAAGCAGTTAATGATTATGAATGTAGATTTACTGGTAAAAAATGTGAT
>JAYTPS010000448.1:0-2688 GCA_043747155.1 Flavobacterium sp.
ATATTCAAAATGCAATTGCTCTTCAAAAAATGCTTCAAGATGTATCAGAGTTGTACTATATAAATATCAATTTAGGAGATTATTATTTTATTAAAAAACAATATTTGCTTTCAGAAGAGAACTATTTAAAAGCTGAAACCAACTTTAAAAAAGGAATTGATTTACATATAAAATTAAGTTTATACAACTCCTTGTCTGAACTATATGAATTTAAAAAAGAATATAAAAAGTCATTAAATTATAAAGAAAAATATCGCCAACTAAATGATAGTTTATTTAGTATAGAAAAAAACAAAACGCTTAACGAAATTCAAACAAAATATGAAGTAAGTAATAAAAACTTAAAGATTGATTTACTTACTAAAGACAAGAAAATTCAAAAAAACACGATTCAATTCTTGTCTATAACAGGAATTTTATTACTTTTAGGCGCAAGTAGTATATACTTTTTTTATAGATATCGTTTAAAATTGCAACTGCTTATAAGCATTAAAGAGGAAAAAATTCATAAACAAGAAGTGGTTCGATTGACACAAGAAAGAGAATTAAATAAAATAAATGGAATATTAGATGGACAAGAAATAGAACGCAATCGATTAGCACAAGAGATTCATGATGGAATAGGAGCATCATTAGCTGGAATTAAATTAGAATTATCCCAATTAAATACAAGACTTAAAAATAAAAACTTAGATATTATTGAAAATAAAATGAGTGTTGCTTTTAGTGAATTACGATCTATTTCACACAATTTAAGTTTGAATTTTTTAGAAGAAAAAAATTTTGACACCTTACTTGTAGATTTAATAACCAATTGTAAAGACAGGAAAGAGTTTGAAATAGAGTTATATGTATATCTAATTGAAAAATTAAATGCAATTTCCTATACCATAAAATTGCATATTTATAGAATTCTACAAGAATTACTTTCTAATATATCAAAACACGCCAAAGCAAGGCATGTTTCACTTAGCATAACAAAATATGATTATGCATTAAATATTATTTTAGAAGATGATGGAATTGGTTATACTAAAAAACATGAAAAAGGAATAGGATTAAAGAATGTAAGAGAAAGAGTAATTTTACTTGGTGGCTCTATAAAAATAGAAAACAATAATGGCACTACTTTAATAATAGATATACCAATTAATGAGTAACGAAGATAAAATTTCTATTGCATTGGTAGATGATCACCAAATTTATTTAGATGGATTGTCATCTATACTAATTGCTCAAGCAAATTTCAAATTAGTATTTGTTGAAACTAGCCCAATAATTGCTTTAGAAAAACTTAAAAATAAAATTCCTGACATTATTATTACAGATATGTCAATGCCCGAGATGAGTGGAGTAGAGTTTGTTAAAATAATAAAAAAACAATATCCACAAATAAAAATATTAGTTTTAAGCATGCATCAATATAAAGAAAAATTTGAAGATATTGATGGTTATTTAGTTAAAGAGACTAATAAAAAAATACTTATTGAAGCTATAAATGAAATGGTATTGATCAATAAAAAATATAATATTCCAAATATAAAAAACACTGCAAATTTTAATTTTAATAAAAATATTTTAAGCCCTAGAGAAAAAGAAATCATACTACTAATTTCAGAGCAATATACAGCCGAACAGATTGCCATACAATTATCTATTTCAAAAACAACTATTGCTACTCATAAAAAAAATATTTTTATAAAACTAAAAGTAAACAGTATTGCAGGATTAATAAAGCAAGCAATTTATTTAGGAGTTATAAAATAATTTTAAAAGACATAATAATTAATCCAAAATAATTAGTACTTTTGCATCCTTAACGAGAGGAGGTGTCTATATTATGTTAATTATACCAATTAAAGACGGAGAAAATATTGATAGAGCATTAAAGCGCTATAAACGAAAATTTGATAAAACAGGAACTGTTCGTCAGTTGCGTTCGCGACAAGCGTTCATAAAACCTTCTGTTACAAATAGAATGAAAATTCAAAAAGCGGCTTACATACAAAACATGAAAGACGGTTTAGAAAGTTAATAACTAATTTTCTTAATTATAATTATCGTTAGTAAATAAAGTTTCATAACTTTGTTACTAACGATTTTTTATTGATCACTTTTTTATTGCAATATGGATAACCTTAAAGCATTTCAAGATTACTTAAAATTAGAAAAAAAATACTCTATTCATACGGTCAATGCTTATATTAATGATTTGCTTATTTTTCAAGAATTTCTAAAAACTAATTTTGATCAAGAAAATTTAGAATCAGTAAATTATAGTATGATTAGAAGTTGGATAGTCTCAATGGTGGATAATTCAATTTCAAATTCTTCAATAAATCGAAAAGTGGCATCACTAAAATCTTTTTATAAGTTTTTATTAAAAGTAAAAAAAATAGAATTAAGTCCTTTGTTAAAACATAAATCTTTAAAAACTCCAAAAATAATTCAAATTCCTTTTTCCGAAAAAGAGCTAGAAGAAGTTTTAAATGATATTAAATATAATAATAATTTTAATGGCATTCGAGATAAATTAGTAATCGACTTGTTATATACAACAGGTATTAGAAGGTCAGAATTAATTAATATCAAATTATACGATTTCAACATTACTGATAATCAATTAAAAGTACTAGGAAAAAGAAATAAAGAAAGAATAATTCCAATTTTGCCAATAGTTTCTTTACA
>JAYTPS010000449.1:0-3465 GCA_043747155.1 Flavobacterium sp.
CTTTGTAATTCCAGAAACAATCGATAAGATAGATTTTGGAAAAGGAACTTATTATGCCAATAAAGGCGATTTTGCACCTGCAGGTTATGTAAGTTTTCAAACAAAAGATAAAGTTGATGAAAACAAATTTAGTGTTGAGGTTGGACAGTTCAATACTTTAAAATCGGTTGGAATTTTTAATTTATTAGATAAAAAAAATAAAGATAAAGCTTATTTCGCAACAGAATATGTTCTTACTGATGGACCATTTGAATCTCCACAAAATTTTAAAAGAATAAATCTTTTTGCAAAATATACAACTATACTAACTGATAATACTAAAGTCTCTTTTTTGGCATCAAGGTTTACTAGTAAATGGGATGCGTCAGGACAAATTCCGCAAAGACTAGTTGATGCTGGAGTAATTTCAAGATTTGGTGCCGTTGACAATACCGAAGGTGGAACTACATCGAGAACAAATTTTAATATTTCGATATTAAAACCAGTTAGCCAAAATGTAACATTTAAAGCCAACACTTTTTATTCTAATTATCAATTTGAATTGTATTCTAATTTTACTTTTTTTCTTGAAGATCCAGTTAATGGTGATCAAATACGTCAGAAAGAAAATAGAAATATTTATGGTTTAAACTCTGAACTATCTGAAAAATTTAAATTAAATAATGATAGTAATGCTTTAATTCAATTCGGATTTGGATTTAGAGCCGATGAAACTAAAGATACAGAATTATCACATACATTAAACAGAAAAACAACATTGCAACAAATAAAGCTTGGTGACATTGATGAAACAAACGTTTTTTCATACATTAACTCTGAAATTGAATTTGGAAAATTAAAAATAAATCCAGCAATTAGATTTGATTATTTTAAATTTAACTATCAAGATAAGTTAGCACCAGTTTATAAAACACAGTCTGAAAATAAAATAAAATTTTCACCAAAACTAAATTTTATTTACTCTCAAAATAACAATTTGCAATTTTTTATAAAATCAGGATATGGTTTTCATTCCAACGATACAAGAGTTGTTGTTGCTCAAACAGGTGAAAAGATTTTACCATCAGCATTTGGTCTAGATGTGGAAACTATTTTTAAAATTACACCAAGATTTATTGTTAATACTGCATTTTGGATGTTAAATTTAGAACAAGAATTTGTTTATGTTGGCGATGCAGGAATTGTTGAGCCAAGCGGAAGAAGTGAAAGAAAAGGAGTTGACTTAGGCATTAGATATCAATTATCCAATTATTTATTTCTTGATGCTGATGCAAATTATACTTATGCTAGAAGTATTGATGAACCAAACGGACAAAATTATATTCCGCTTGCACCAGATTTTACAACTACTGGTGGATTAAGTTTTAATAAATATAAAAGATTTTCTGGCGGATTAAATTACAGGTATTTAAAATCTAGACCAGCAAACGAAGACAACTCTATAGTTGCAAAAGGATATTTTGTATCAGATATGAATATAAATTATGAATATAAAAATCTAGTTTTCGGATTATCAGCCGAAAATATTTTTAATACAAAATGGAATGAAACACAATTCGCTACCGAATCTAGATTGTAAAATGAACCAAATAGTGTAACAGAAATTCACTTTACACCAGGAACACCATTTTTCTTAAAAGGAAAAATTACATATAGTTTTTAAATGTTAATAGGTTTGTTTTGTTTTATTGTTGAAAAGCCCAACGCTATTTAGTTGGGCTTTTTGTTATTTAATTTTTTTTTAATTACTTTTATAAAAAAATATAATTTATGAAAAAAATAATTTTATTTGTTAGTTTAATTTTAGTATTGAACAACACTATTAATGCTCAAGAAATTCAAGCTGCCGAAGGAATTTCAATGATTACTGCAAACCCAACAGAAAAAAACGAAATGATTAAGGAAAATATTTTTCAATTTAAGGTATTAGATTTGTATGGAAAAGAATTTAACTTTGCTGAGTTAAAAGGAAGGAAAATACTTATAGTTAATACAGCATCTAAATGTGGTTTAACTCCACAGTATAAAGAATTAGAAGTGCTTTATAACGATTATAAAAATAAAAATTTTATTATAATAGGTTTCCCAGCTAATAATTTTGGACAGCAAGAACCAGGAACTAATAAAGAAATTGGTGAATTTTGTCAAAAAAATTATGGAGTTACATTTCCAATGATGGAAAAAATATCGGTGAAAGGAAGCGATATGAATGAATTATACCAGTTCTTAACCCAAAAATCCAAAAACGGATTGGAAGACAATGAAGTCAAATGGAATTTTCAGAAATACTTAATCAATACTGTAGGGTTTTTAGAAGAAGTAATTGCCCCAACAACTTCGCCAACAGACGTTGAAATTATAAATTGGATTAAATCATAAATAGGAATTAAACTTAAAAAAGATGCACTTTATTTTTGATAAAGTGTATTTTTTTTGCAAACCTGTTATTCTAAAACCCTATTGATTTTCACAAATCTTTTTGAATAATAAGTTTCTTTATTGGAAGAAACAATCACGCCACCGTGAACAGATGCATGTATGAATTTCACCTCGTCATCTACAACTTCAGTAATCATTCCCACATGATTGATATTTCCTCTACCATTAGTAGTAAAAAAAATTAAATCACCTTTTTGAGCTTCGGAAATACTTACTTGAGTACCAAAGTTGGATTGACCAGCAGATGTTCTCGGCAATTGAATATTATGAGAACCAAAAGTATTAATCATCAATCCTGAACAATCAAATCCACCTTTTGATGTGCCGCCACTTTGGTAACGAGTACCAATATTTTCCGAGGCTGTGCTAACCAATTTATTTAATAATTCTTCATTGCGAACTACAAGTTTTGGCTCAGCAATGGAGTCATTTAATTTCGGCGATACAATTTCGGTATTTGGAGTAATTACATTTACAACTGAAGAATTTTGATCAGAAATATTTTGATTTGAACTATTCGATTTGCGAATGACCAATTTGTATCCTACAGGAAGTTCTTTCAAAATTTCTGGATTTAATAGTTCCAATTCTTGAATAGTAATGCCGTACTGTTTTGAGATTCCGTATTTGGTTTCTTTAGGAAGTACATCATGTGTTGTTCCCTCTAGATTTTGAGTTTTTTCAGGTAACTTGTTAACTGTTTCAGTTGATATGGCAATTTCAGGTTTAAAATCTTTTCTTGGAATATTTATTTTGAGACCAATTGCTAGCGATTCTACATCAATTGTAGGATTGGCATTTTTAATATCTTCAATAGCAACTCCATATTGTTTTGAAATAGAATAAAGTGTTTGCTTTGGCAATACTTCATGTGTAATTGTTGGTGTGTTTTCAACAATTTGACTATTAGAATTTGGAATTAATAAAACTGAATTAAGTTTCAATATTTTTTTGGCAGTTGGATTTAATTTTAAAATTTCGTTGACACTAACATTATATTTTTTTGAAATTTTATAAATACTTTCG
>JAYTPS010000450.1:0-2710 GCA_043747155.1 Flavobacterium sp.
AGTTCCAGTATTGGAATTTAAATTAAATGCTCAACATAATTTCAAACCCATAGCAACAGAAGTTTTAAATCTATATTCAAATATTGGAATTCAATTCCAATTTTATATTAACTGCTAATGATATGTTGATTTATTAGAAAACCAACTTAGGAACTAAATTCGATATTTTACAGTTCCAATATGAAATCCGATTCCGCCTTTTTAACAACTGCTAATAAGATGCTGGTTTACTTCAAATTGAATTAGGAACTACTTTTGATATTTTACAGTTCCAAATGTGGAATTGCATTCCTTGATAGAAATTCAATCAATGATGTGATTCTATTTTGTCAATACACATCGGAACTAAATTCAAAATCAGCAATTCCAATATTGGAATTCCATTCCAATTTTACAACTATTCGTGTTACATTTGATTTATTATAAAACGGTCTGGGAACTAATTTAGATGTTTTACAGTTCCAACATTGGAATTCAATTCCACTATTAAAATATCAGGCAATTATATGATGGTTTAATGTAAAAAGAACAAGGAACTATATTTAATATTTTACAGTTCCAGTAATGTAATATCATACCAAGGTTGTCATTAGTAGAATTTAACAAATGGGTTTTCCCACAACCTAACAGGAACTGGTTTGCAGTTTATAATACTTATTGAGGAACTAAATTTTTTCAATTAAAAATATTATTATTTAATCATTTAAAGAGGTATATTAAACAAAAAAGCTGTCTAATGACAGCTTTTTTGTAAATTTAAATAAGGTTCAACCTATATTTTCTTATTCCAATGGGTAAATACTTTTTCAAAAATGAATAAAAGTACCAATACTATTTGCGCTTCTAAGAATAACACACAAACAATGTCAAGTGTACTTATAGTTTGCCATTGCGCAATAAAGAAACATTGCCAAATACATAAGAAAACCAAACCAAGATAAAAGGGCAAAATAATATGTTTAAATTTTATAAAATAGGGTATTTATTTGTCAAAAATAGTTTTTTGATTCTCTAGTTCAAAATCGGGTTCATAGTTTTCAGGAAAACCAAAACTTTTAATCCATTCAATCCAAACAGGCTTTGGAACTTCTCGTTTGCTTACGTGCATTTGAGTGCGGGTTTTAAAATCTTCAATGAGTGTGTTTAAATTAATTTTCATTGTATTGTTGCTAAATTGTTTGCCGTACATTTCATATATTTTTCCCTTTTTAGGAAGTTTAGGCAATTCTTTCAATTTCCTTGCTGGAGTGTTGTTTTCCATGATTTTGATTTTTTTAAGTGATGATGAAATGATTTTTTAATTAAAATTTAGTTTCCGTTCAAAGGTTGAACTGCTTCTAAAACTTGATTCCTTTTGTAATAAACCCGATTCCCCAAACCCAAACTTTTTAGTTTGCCAGATTTGGTATGTTTCCACAAAGTAGTTTTATTGATAGATAATAATTTGCAAACCTCTTCTCTAGTTAAAAGGTCATTTTCGGGTTGCGGGTTGGGTGTAGCATTAGGTTTTAAATTTAGTAACCCAATAAGTGCTTCGGCTAATTGTTCAAGAGTGATGCCGTGTAATAAAATCTGATTCATTGCTATTCATTTAAAGTGAATGACAATGTTATTTAGAGATTAGGGTTGCAAAAAAGGGTAAAAAAAGGTACTTAACAAGTAGAAAATCTGTACAATGAATAACTTTACCTATTTTGTCGAAAATCTTGCTCAAAACCACTCAAAATGGGAATGACTTTTTCAACAAATTCATATTCTGCTTTCTCAAATTTGGTCAGTTGGATTTCAAAATGGGTTTGAATATATTCTTTGTATTGTTCAATCGTAAAACCAAAGGCATACTTGTTTTTATCAACATGGTTTTTCAAAAAATAAAAAATGTTGATGTATTTGATTTTGCCTTTCTTATCATAATTGCCTACTAAATAGTGGAATAATTGAAAACAATTTGCATTCCAATGGTTTCGGTTGAAATTTTGGTCAATTATTTTGTCATTTTGAGATTCAGAATTTGATAATAGTTTGGTATCAATTAGGCTTGTTTCTCTGGTATATAATAATTGATGTAATTTTTTAAAAATTGAAGTATCTTCAAAACTTACTGGATCATACATTTTAATTTCAAACTCTTCAAAAGCATTCAATTGATAAAACATACCCATTAATTGCACCTGATTTGCAAAAAGTCGTGCTATTTCATCAGTAGCTTGTAAAACGGCAATTTCTGTGATTAACTTTGTAAAAGAATAATATTTGGGAAGTTGTGCTTCGGTCAGATTGTTAAATGTATTTTTGATTTCATTTTGAAAGATATTTTGCTCTTGATTATTGGCATAAAAACTATGTCGCTTTTCAAAAAGTGTGTAAAGCGTTTTTAAATGTTGGTTTTTATGAACGCTACTTTTTTGAACATAATCTATTGTAAGATATTGAAACACTTCATTAAAAACCATTGTAAATACTTTGTCCTGACTTTTTCTGTTGATTAAAAATTGTTTAATCAACAGTTCGGCTTTGGTATAATATTTTGAATAAAAGTAATTGTATCTTTCTTGGTGTTCCATCTAAAATTTTGGGGATTATTTTAAATAATTTTTGTTTGTGAAATTTATATATTACTTATCGTTTATGTTTCAATTGTATTATTTTTAGGAACTAATTTAGCAAAATATTCCAGCATTTGATGTGCATTTTCATAAGTGGTTTTGCC
>JAYTPS010000451.1:0-4550 GCA_043747155.1 Flavobacterium sp.
GAAAAAGCAATTGCCGAATGGCGAAATGGTTCAGTTCAAGAACGATTGACACATTCATTAGTAAAAGGAATTGACGAATTTATAGAAATTGATGTTGAAGAAGCGAGAGCAAATTCGGCGAAAGCCATCGAAGTTATCGAAGTCAATTTAATGGCAGGAATGAACGTTGTAGGCGATTTATTTGGAAGCGGAAAAATGTTTTTGCCACAAGTTGTAAAATCGGCGAGAGTAATGAAAAAAGCAGTTGCTTATTTGTTGCCATTTATCGAAGCACAAAAAGATGGAAAATCATCATCGGCTGGAAAAGTATTGATGGCAACCGTAAAAGGCGATGTGCACGATATTGGAAAAAATATTGTTGCGGTAGTTTTGGGTTGTAATAACTTTGAAATCATCGATTTAGGAGTTATGGTTCCGCCAGAAAAAATTATTCAAGCAGCAATAGAACACAATGTTGACATAATTGGATTGAGCGGATTAATCACGCCATCATTGGACGAAATGGTTTACATAGCCAAAGAAATGGATAAATTAAACATCAAAATTCCTATTATGATTGGTGGCGCAACAACTTCTCGAGCTCATACAGCAGTGAAAATTGCACCAGAATATAAGCAAACCGTAGTTCACGTAAACGATGCTTCACGAGCGGTAACGGTTGCAAGTAATTTATTGCAAGCCGAAACTAAAGAAGGTTATGTAAAAGCAATACGTGAGGAATATGACAAATTGCGTGATGGCTATTTAAATAGAAGTAGAGACAAAAATTTTCATTCCATTGAAGAAGCGAGAAAGAATAAATTGAAATTGGATTGGGATAATTTTACACCAGTAAAACCCAATTTTATTGGCGTTAAAAAAATTGAAGTCGAATTGTCAGAATTAGTAGATTTTATCGATTGGACACCATTTTTTAATTCATGGCAATTGTTCGGAAAATATCCTGCCATTTTAACTGATGAAATAGTTGGCGAACAAGCAACAAATCTGTTTTTAGATGCAAAAAATATGTTACAAAAAATAGTTGCAGAAAAATGGATTGATGCAAAAGGAATTCTAGGAATTTTTCCAGCAAATACAATTTATGATGATGATATTGCTGTTTGTACAAACGTTGCAAGTACAGTCGTTGCATGCAACGTCTCTACAGCGTTTTTAACGCTACGCCAACAATCTCAAAAAACTGCTGGCGCACCAAACATTGCATTATCAGATTTTATTGCGCCAAAAGATTCTGGAAAACAAGATTATATTGGATGTTTTTGTGTAACAACTGGCTTTGGTGTGGATGAAAAAGCAGCCGAATTTGAAAAACAATTAGACGATTACAATTCGATAATGATAAAAGCATTGGCGGATAGATTTGCAGAAGCGTTTGCCGAATATTTACATTTGAAAGTTCGTAAGGAAATTTGGGGTTACGCATCGTATGAAAATTTGTCCAATCAAGATTTAATTTCTGAAGAATATAAAGGAATTCGTCCTGCGCCAGGTTATCCTGCTTGTCCAGATCATTTAGAGAAACCAACAATTTTCAAGTTATTAAATGTAGAACAAGAAATAGGAGTAACACTTACCGAAAGTATGGCAATGTGGCCAGCAAGTTCTGTATCTGGATATTATTTTGCCAATCCAGAAAGTAAGTATTTCGGACTTGGAAAAATAAAAGAAGATCAAGTAATAGATTATGCCAAACGTAGAGGAATTTCTACTGAAATGGCAACCAAATGGCTGTCGCCGAATATAGCAGATTAAAAACAGTAGTCAGTTCTCAGTTTTCAGTTTTCAGTTGTTGGAAACGGACAACAGATAACAGACAACAGACAACTAAAAAACATGAAAGTATCCCAACACATAGAAAACGCCAACGGAAAACCTTTATTTTCGTTTGAAATATTACCACCATTAAAAGGACAAAACATTCAATCTATATTTGATAGTATTGATCCTTTGATGGATTTTAATCCGCCATTTATTGATGTAACGTATCACCGAGAAGAGTATCAATACAAAGAATTGCCAAGCGGATTATTAGAAAAGAAAATTGTAAAAAAACGTCCTGGAACGGTTGGAATTTGTGCTGCCATTCAAAATAAATATCCTGTAGATGCTATTCCTCACATACTTTGTGGAGGATTCAGTAAAGAAGACACCGAAAATTTATTGATAGATTTAGATTTTCTTGGAATTGATAATGTAGTTGCACTTCGTGGTGATGCTCTAAAGACCGAAACCTATTTTAAACCTGAAAAAGATGGTAATGAATATGCAACAGATTTAGTGTTGCAAATCAATAATTTAAACAACGGAATTTACTTAGATGACGATTTGCAAAACTCTTCGTGTACCAATTTTTGTATTGGCGTTGCTGGTTATCCTGAAAAGCATATGGAAGCACCAAGTATGGATAGTGATATTCATTTTTTAAAACAAAAAATAAAAAATGGTGCCGATTATATTATTACTCAAATGTTTTTTGACAATAAAAAATTCTTTGATTATGTTGCTAAATGTCGTGCTGCAGGAATTATGATTCCAATAATTCCTGGTTTAAAACCTATTGCAACTAAGAAACAATTAAACTTAATTCCTCATCGTTTTTCATTAGAATTGCCTGACGACTTGATTATGGCAGTTGTAAAAGCAAAAGATAACGATGCAGTAAAACAAATTGGAATTGAATGGTGTATTCAACAAAGCAAAGAACTTGTGAAAGCTGGAATTCCAGTTTTACATTATTATAGCATGGGAAAAGCTGAAAATATTAAAGCAATTGCAAAGGAAGTTTTTTAAAATTAGATTTTATAAAAGACATTAACTGTTTAGCCCTGATTTGAGTGGTATCTTTTATACAAGTTAGGTTTTATAACCTAACTTGTATAAAAATAAAGCGAAAAAGCAGGAATATGGTTTTGTAAAATTCGCAAGTGATTCGCTTCTAAATAAAAATCCCAACCTTGAAAAAAGATTGGGATTTTGTATTTGTATTTTAAAAGTTGTTAAATTAAATTATTAGCATGGCATCACCATAAGAGTAAAATTTATATTCTTCTTTAATTGCAATTTCGTAAGCTTTTTTCATTAAATCATGACCGCAAAATGCAGAAACCATCATCAATAAAGTTGATTTTGGCGTGTGAAAATTGGTGATCATAGCATCGGCAATACTAAAATCGTATGGTGGAAAAATAAATTTATTTGTCCAGCCATCAAATGTATTTAATGTGCGTTGAGACGAAACTGCACTTTCAATAGCACGCATTGAGGTTGTACCTACACAACAAATTTTATGCTTTTTTATTTTAGCGTTGTTAACGATATCACAAGCTAATTGATTGATTTTTAGCTCTTCTGAATCCATTTTATGTTTAGACAAATCTTCAACTTCAACTGGATTAAAAGTTCCTAAACCTACATGAAGTGTAACTTCGGCAAAGTTTATGCCTTTAATTTCTAAACGTTTTAAAAGATGTTTAGAAAAGTGTAATCCAGCAGTTGGAGCTGCAACTGCACCTTCTTCTTTGGCATAAATGGTTTGATATCGTTCTGCATCTTCTTCGTTCACTTCACGATTGATGTATTTTGGAATTGGAGTTTCGCCAAGCTCTGTAAGTTTTGCACGAAATTCTTCATAGGAACCATCGTAAAGAAAACGTAATGTTCTGCCACGAGAGGTTGTATTGTCAATAACTTCGGCAACAAGCGAATCGTCGTCGCCAAAATATAATTTATTTCCGATTCTAATTTTTCTTGCTGGATCTACTAAAACATCCCAAAGACGTTGTTCAGCATTTAGTTCTCTAAGTAAGAAAACTTCAATTCTTGCTCCAGTTTTTTCTTTATTTCCATACATTCTAGCAGGAAAAACTTTGGTGTTGTTAAGTACCATAACATCACCATCGCCAAAGTAATCTATAATGTCTTTAAACATTTTGTGTTCTATAGTTCCTTTTTTTCTGTCTATTACCATTAAACGAGATTCGTCACGGTTTTCGGCTGGATATTCTGCTAATAATTCTGTTGGAAGATGGAATTGAAAATGAGATAATTTCATAATTAAATTTTAGATATTAGATATTAATTTTATAAATTGAAATCATAAAAATTAAATCGTGTGCAAATATACGATTGTGAGATAGCCGTTGTCAAGTGTTTTGGTGTTTATTTTTTAGATTGCCACAAAGACGCTAAGTCGCAAAGGTTTTTTTAATATTATGATACAAAGTCACTAATTTTTTTACACCAATTTCACGAATTTTCACTAATTTGATGTTTTTAAATTTCACTAATATAAAATTTTCTTTTTTTTCAAAAAAGGAATTATAATATTTCGTTAATTTGAAATCCAATATTTTTTAAATCTTCCCAAAAAGTTGGATAGGATTTAGAAACTACTTCAGCATTTTCTATAATTATAGGTGTTTTTAATGCTAATGGTGCAAATGCCATTGCCATTCTGTGATCGTTATAGGTTGCAATTTGAATATTAGAATTTATAGAATTGGATGCTTGTAGCAATAAACTTTCGTTAGTAATAGAGATAATTGCTC
>JAYTPS010000452.1:0-2630 GCA_043747155.1 Flavobacterium sp.
CAAGTTCTACGCCATAAAATCCTGCAAAAGCATAAGATGTCCAAATCGCTGCGGCAAATAAAATCACGGTTGGAAAAGTAGAAATCATTCCTGTTGCTAAACCAGCAATTACGTTGGTTCCTGCTCCAGTTGATGATTTTTGTACAATTGCCAATACTGGTTTTGTACCTAAACCTGTATAATATTCTGTTACTGATGAAATTGTTCCTCCAACTACTAATCCGACTAAAGTTGCATAAAACACTCTCATTGAAGAAATTTTTTGTAAACCTTCACCAAAAAATTCCATTGTCATTACTTCTGGCAACATATACTTTACAAGAAAGAAACAAGAAATAGCTGTTAACACAATAGAAACCCAGTTTCCAATATTTAAAGCGCCTTGAACTTGTTTTTCTTTAGCATCATTATCTTTAATATTTACTAACATTGTTCCAATGATAGAAAACAAAATTCCGAAACCTGCAATTGCCATTGGTAATAAAATTGGTCCAATACCGCCAAAGGCATCAACAATTTTTCCACCCATATCTTTTATAACGTAGTTACCAAGAACCATTGCGGCAAGAACTGTTGCTACATAAGACCCAAATAAATCGGCACCCATTCCGGCAACATCTCCAACATTGTCACCAACATTATCTGCAATTGTAGCAGGATTTCTTGGGTCATCTTCTGGAATTCCAGCTTCAACTTTACCAACTAAATCGACACCAACATCGGCAGCTTTTGTATAAATACCTCCACCAACTCTAGCAAATAAAGCGATAGATTCTGCTCCAAGAGAGAAACCAGCAAGAGTTTCTAATAATTTGGTCATGTCTTCGGTTCCATTTTCGGTCCAAACACCACCCATAAATAGATTATATAAAATAATAAAAAAACCAGTAAGTCCTAAAACTGCTAATCCTGCAACTCCTAATCCCATTACTGTACCACCACCAAAAGAAACTTTTAATGCTTGTGGCAAACTTGTTCGAGCAGCTTGAGTAGTTCTAACGTTGGTTTTAGTTGCAATTTTCATTCCCATGTTTCCAGCTAAAGCAGAGAAAAATGCACCAAAAATAAATGCAACTACTATTAATAAGTGAGTTTTAACTCCAGGAATAAAAGTAATTCCTGCTAAAACAAAACTTGCAAGAACTACAAATATTGCTAATAATCGATACTCAGCTTTAAGAAAAGCCAATGCACCTTCATAAATGTAATCTGAAATTTCTTTCATTTTTCCATCTCCAGCATCTTGTTTTAAAACCCAAGAACGTTTGACAGCCATATATAGCAAGCCAATGATTGCCATTATTATTGGCACATAAATCATAATTGATTCCATAAATATAATTTTTGTTATAAATTTTATCGGGTGCAAAAATAACAAAATTTTAAGAACTTGAACAACTTAAAATTGAAAATATACAATTACTTGAACTATTAAATTATTAAGATAACAATGTTTACAACAATTTTAATATTTGTTGAAACCTATTATTAAGTTGACTATTTTTATTTAATACAATATTGTTATAATATCAAACTTAATAAATCATGAAAAAATTATTATTATTTTCTTCAAATCCTATTAATAAAGATTTAGGATTGCTTTTAATTCGGCTAATAATTGGATTATTAATGGCTTTTTATGGATATGAAAAGTTAACTCATTTTAATGAAATGGCTGCATCAGATTTTTGGGCAAAAAACGTTAGTTTTTTAGGAATGAATGGTGAAATTCCGTTAGCACTAACTATTTTTGCAGAACTTATTTGTAGTATTTTATTAATTTTAGGTTTGTTTTCTAGAATTAGCACTATGGTATTAATGTTTTGTATGGGCTACATTTTTTTGGTTATTTTTCCTTTTTCAATAATTAGTCAAGGAGATAACGGACAGGAGTTTAACACTGCATTTGTTTATTTCATTATTTATCTAGGTTTGTTTTTTACTGGTCCAGGAAAATATAGTTTAGACAATAAATTGTTTAAAAAATAATTTAAATTTTATTGCGCTTCTTTAAATAATAATGCCAAATTGTGTAGGATGCAAATGTTCTAAATGGTTTCCAGTTGTTAGATAAAACCTGCATTTCTTCTAGGTTTTGACAATTGTATAATTCTTTTAGAGTGTTTTTTATTGCAATGTCTCCAAGCGGAATTATATCTGGTGATTGTAAACAAAACATCAAATAAACTTCTATAGACCAATTTCCAACTCCTTTTATTGTTATTAGTTCGTCACGAATTTGCTCTTCTGATTTTGATGAAAATGTAGAAAAATCAATTTCTTTGTTAAGGACTTTAGATGCTAAATCTTTGATATAAATTATTTTTTGTCGTGAAATACCGCAATTTTTTAGTTCTTCGTTAGTTGCATTGAAAATATTATTCGGATTTATATCGCCAAAATAGTTTTGTATTTTAACATAACAAGCTTTAGCCGAAGCAATTGAAACTTGTTGTTCAAGAATTATATGGCACATTGAAGAAAATCCTTGTTCTCGTTTTTGAATTATTGGGTTGCCAAAATTTTCTAAAATATGGAGTAAGGTTTTATCGTTTTTGGATAGAAAAGTTATTGCTTCTTTCATAAGGTATTTGTGTGTTAGCCCAAGTGGAAATGTAAAGCAATTTATG
>JAYTPS010000453.1:0-2942 GCA_043747155.1 Flavobacterium sp.
TAAAATATAAAAAATACATGTTAGTTCTTCAAATTAGAATTAGAACACATTAAATCAATTGTTTACAATCTTATAAATTCTTTTTATCGGACAACAATGTAATAAAATAAATAAAATGATACAATTTTTTCTCATTTATTTTAATTGTTATTATAAGTATTGATTAAAAACTCTTCGAAATTTTCAAAGTTGGTTTCGTCAATGTTATATAAAACCATACGGTAAACATTATTAGTTTTCTCACCTATTAAATGATAGCTTGTATAATAATCATTTTTATTGAATCTAGAAGCTATTTTTAATTTATATATTGTGTAATTTTTTTCTGTATCAATTTTGACTGAAATTATTTTACCGTTTAATCTTAAAAATTTTTCAATATAGTTTTTGCTAAAATCTTTAAAGCTAGTATATCCTGTAAAATTATTATGAAATTCAATATTAAACATCCCAATCTCCAATATTGCATTATTTTCATTCATTAATATTGGAGCATACGTGATCATATTCTCAAAACAAAATTTTTCTACATCAAAATCATGCCATTTACCAATAAGTTTTATAGTGTCAATTGAATATAGTTTTACATCTGTTTTGTTTTTTATGGAATCATATTTAATAATTCTGTTACTATTTCTAAAAAGGTTTTTTCCATCAATATTTTTAAGAATAGTATAATCATTTTGTGCAAAGCAAAAATTAGAAACTATTAAAAATAATAAAATTATCAAATGCTTCATGAATTTAATCTTTATGTAAACATAAAATATAAATAAAAGATTAGCAAATTAAAATCCACAAATTGTTTTTACCTTTGCATCATGATTGAGAAAAAAGACATTCGAGCCATTTCTAAAGAACAATTGCGCGATTTTTTTGTGGCAAATGGTGATAAAGCTTTTAGAGGAAATCAAGTTTATGAATGGTTGTGGAGCAAAGCATCACATTCTTTTGATGATATGACTAATGTTTCTAAAGAAACTCGAGCAATGCTTGTAGCCAATTTTGTAATCAATCATATAAAAGTAGATACAATGCAACGAAGCGAAGATGGAACTGTAAAAAATGCAGTTCGACTTCATGATGGTTTGGTTGTAGAGTCGGTTTTAATTCCAACTAACACAAGAACTACCGCTTGTGTTTCTAGCCAAGTTGGCTGTAGTTTAGATTGCAATTTTTGTGCAACTGCACGATTAAAAAGAATGAGAAATCTTGAGCCAGCAGAAATCTATGATCAAGTTATTGCAATAGATAAAGAAAGTAAATTGTACCACAATCGACCACTTTCTAATATTGTTTTTATGGGAATGGGAGAACCATTAATGAACTATAACAATGTTATCAAAGCAATTGATATGATAACATCTAAAGAAGGTTTGGGAATGTCGCCAAAACGAATTATGGTTTCTACATCTGGAATTCCAAAAATGATTAAAAAAATGGCCGATGATGATGTAAAATTTAAATTGGCAGTTTCATTACATTCAGCAATTGATGAGGTTAGAGCTAAAATCATGCCTTTTTCATCCAATTTTCCTTTAAAAGATTTAAGAGAATCGTTAGAATATTGGTATCAAAAAACCAAAAGCAAAGTTTCTTATGAATATGTGGTTTGGAAAGGAATAAACGACAATAAAGATGCAGTTGCAGCACTTGTAAAATTTTGTAAATATATTCCTTGCAAAGTCAATTTAATAGAATATAATCCAATAGATGATGGTGAGTTTCAACAAGCATCAGAAGAAGCTGTAAATTTATATATTTCTGAATTACAAAAAGTTGGTATTGTTGTAAAAGTAAGAAGAAGTCGAGGCAAAGATATTGATGCTGCTTGTGGTCAACTAGCAAATAAATCATAAAAAATGGCGCTGCAAATTTTTAATACAGCGCCATTTTTATTTCTTTTAAAGAAATTAATTCCCTAAAATAATTGTTGTAGTTGTTCCGTTTAAAGTAAACAATGCAATATTATCACATTCTCCAACACCATAATCTAAAGTTGCAGTATTGCTATTTCTAACAATTGTTATAATTCCTCTCACAATATTTGGACAATTCATTCTTATTCTTAAAGGTGATGTAATTGTACTAGTTTGAACCGAACCACTCGGAAAAGTAGTAACCCAACTTCCTGTAACTTCATAAATATTATCCAACCAAATTGCAGTTGAGTAACCTTCAATAATTTCTCTTACTCTCGTTCCAACTCTTGTTACAACTTTGCCACCAAGAAAAGTTGCTGTCATGTCCATATTCATAGTTACAATTGGATGAATATTTGGGTTTGCAGCACTTGTTGCCATAACTCTTGTAAAAGTTTTTGTGCCATCAAATTCAATTGCGTTATGAAAAAAGTTGTTAAAAGTATAAGTAATTATATGCGATGTTGCATCGGGTTGATAAGTAAATGTAATAACAATAATTCCTTTTAAAACATTTCCGTTTGGTAGCGCACAACCAGTTGTTCCAAAATCTATTGTTTTAGTAATCAACATTCCAGGTGTAATCGTTGTTCCAAAATTTGGAACTCTTGTAACTGTTGCACAATCTGGCAAGAAAGGTGCAATTATTGCCTCATATTTTCCTGAAATTCCATCAACTGTAGTAAGTTGATCTTCAACAATTTTAGAAACATCATCATTTGCAATGTCCATTTTTGCATTCATAGCAACTTCATTTGATGAAATTGTCGAACCGTTATTGTCTTCTTTATTACAGCTAAAAGTTAAAAAAACAAATGCTAATGCTAAGTTAAATTTTGTTGTTTTCATATTTTTATAGTTTTATAGTTTAATGTTAAGACTATCTTAAAACGAAAAGGTTTAATTAAAATTATTTTTTTTCAAAATAGTCAATGTTGTATCTTTGAAACCAATGAATGTTATTTCACAAATAAAACAACCCATTCTTGTTGAAATGGAACTTTTTGAAAAAAAGTTCTA
>JAYTPS010000454.1:0-6988 GCA_043747155.1 Flavobacterium sp.
AAAGAAGAAAAGGATTCAAAAAGAGAAACGGTCACAGACAGTATCTTACTCAAATTGTAATCGAAGGAATCAGTGCAACTGGTGGAAAAAAAGCTACTCCTAAAAAAGAAGAAACTTCTAAAACTGAGACTGCTGCAAAAGTAGAATCTCCAAAAGTTGAGAAAGCTCCAAAGGCAGAAAAACTTGTTGAAGTTGTTGAAGAAAAAGCTCCTAAAGCTGTAAAAGCATCTAAAAAAGGTGATGATTTAGTAATTATTGAAGGAATTGGCCCAAAAGCAGCTGAAGCATTAGTTGCTGGTGGAATAGTTACTTTTGTAAAACTTGCTGCTGCATCTTCTGATTCTGTAAAAGAAATTTTAGACGCGTCAACTAATAAAGTACAACATTTAGATCCAACTACTTGGGCTCAACAAGCACAATTAGCTGCTGATGGTAAAATGGATGAATTAAAAAAATTACAAGATGAGTTAAACGGTGGTAAAGCTGTTTAATTAATTAATAACCTATAAAACCTATAACATCATGGCTCACAAGAAAGGTGTCGGTAGTTCTAAAAATGGTAGAGAATCACATTCAAAACGTTTAGGCGTTAAGATATATGGTGGTCAAGCTGCAATTGCTGGAAACATAATCATAAGACAAAGAGGTTCTAAACACAATCCAGGCGAAAACGTTTACATGGGTAAAGATCATACTTTACATGCAAGAGTTGATGGCGTTGTGAAATTTCAAAAGAAAGCTAACGATAAATCGTTTGTTTCTATTATTCCTTTTGAAGCATAATCTAGAATTTTATTTAGATATTAAAAAAACCGTTCATCACTGAACGGTTTTTTGTGTTTTTATAAAATCTAGTTTTTCAGATTCTATAATTCAACTTCTTTCATTTTGAAAGTGTCCATAAATGCAGTGGTGTAATTTCCAGCAACATATTCTGGTTCATCCATTAATTGTCTATGAAATGGGATTGTAGTTTTTATTCCTTCTATATAAAACTCGTCTAAAGCGCGTTTCATTTTACTAATTGCTTCTTCTCTTGTTTGAGCAGTTGTTATTAATTTTGCAATCATGGAGTCGTAATTTGGCGGAATTGTATATCCTGCGTAAACGTGTGTATCCAATCTTACACCATGTCCTCCGGGCGAATGTAAAACTGTAATTTTTCCAGGAGATGGACGAAAATCATTATATGGATCTTCGGCATTTATTCGACATTCAATGGCATGCAGATTTGGAAAATAATTTTTTCCAGAAATTGGAACTCCAGCAGCCACAAGAATTTGTTCGCGAATTAAATCATAATCAACCACTTGTTCTGTAATTGGATGTTCAACTTGTATACGAGTGTTCATTTCCATGAAGTAGAAATTCCTATGTTTATCTACCAAAAACTCTACTGTTCCTGCGCCTTCATACTTAATATATTCAGCTGCTTTAACAGCTGCTTCTCCCATTTTTTGACGAAGTTCATCTGTCATAAATGGAGATGGTGTTTCTTCGGTTAATTTTTGGTGACGTCTTTGAACTGAACAATCTCTTTCTGAAAGGTGACATGCTTTTCCATAAGAATCTCCAACAACTTGAATTTCAATATGACGTGGTTCTTCAATTAATTTCTCAAGATACATTCCGTCGTTTCCAAAAGCCGCAGCCGATTCTTGTCTGGCACTTTCCCAAGCTTTTAGTAAATCTTCTTGTTTCCACACAGCTCTCATACCTTTTCCTCCACCTCCAGCGGTTGCTTTTAGCATAACTGGATAACCAAACTCTTTTGCTATTTCTTCAGCTTGTTCATAAGATTCTAATATTCCTACAGAACCTGGAACGCAAGGTACACCTGCTTCAATCATAGTAGATTTGGCCGATGCTTTATCACCCATTCTATCAATCATCTCTGGTGAAGCACCAATAAATTTGATTCCATGTTCTTGACAGATTTTCGAAAATTTAGAATTTTCAGAAAGAAATCCATATCCTGGATGAATTGCATCTGCATTAGTAATTTCTGCAGCTGCAATAATGTTAGACATCTTTAAATAAGACAAATTGCTTGGTGGTGGCCCAATACAAACTGCTTCATCTGCAAATTTGACGTGCAAACTTTCGGCATCAGCAGTTGAATAAACAGCTACTGTCTTTATTCCCATTTCTCTACAGGTTCTAATTACTCTCAAAGCAATTTCTCCTCTATTGGCTATTAATATTTTTTTAAACATCTTATTTTTTTTAAAATTCAAAACCGAATTCTTAATTTCAAATTCCATAAAATATTAATTTTGGAATTTAAATTTTAAGATATCGGAATTTAAAATTATGATGGATCAACTAAAAACAATGGTTGGTCAAATTCTACTGGCGACATATCGTCAACAAGAATTTTAACAATTTTTCCAGAAATTTCAGATTCAATTTCGTTAAATAGTTTCATTGCTTCAACTACACAAAGAACATCTCCTTTAGAAATTGAAGTTCCAACTTCAGCAAATGCAGGTTTATCTGGTGATGGTTTTCTATAAAAAGTTCCAATCATTGGAGATTTAATGGTGACATAATTCGAAGTTTCATCAGCTGGAGCAACTGGTTGAGCTGGAGCAACTGGCTGTATTGGAGCTTGTTGTTGAGCTGGTGTTGCCTGATTCATTGTTTGTTGCATTGGAGCTTGTTGAACATAGGTAATATCAGGAGTATTCCCTTCTAAAGTAGTTCTTATTGTAATTTTAATATCTCCTGTTTCTAACTTCACTTCTGCAACTCCAGAATTGGATACAAATTTGATTAGGTTTTGAATTTCTTTTAAATCCATAATTATTTTTGATTTAGTTATAGTTTATTGTTTATTATATGCCCATTTAAGATAGATTGAACCCCAAGTAAAACCGCCACCGAATGCAGCAAAAATAAGATTATCACCTTTTTTAAATTTATTTTCAAAATCACTTAATAAAAGAGGTAAAGTAGCTGATGTAGTGTTTCCGTATTTATGAATGTTTACTAAAACTTTTTCTTCATCAAGTTCCATTCTTGAGGCAGTAGCGTCAATGATTCTTTTGTTGGCTTGATGTGCTATTAGCCAATTTACATCTTTTTTAGTCAAATTATTACGTTCCATTATTTTTTCACTAACATCAGCCATACCAGAAACTGCATATTTAAAAACTGTTTTTCCGTCTTGAAAAACGTAATGTTGACTATTTTCTACTGTTTCTTTAGAAGCAGGAAGAATTGAACCACCTGCATCAATTTTTAAATACTCTCTTCCAATACCATCTGACTTTAATATTTCGTCTTGAATACCAAGTCCTTCATGATTAGGTTCAAATAAAACAGCACCTGCACCATCACCAAAAATGATACAAGTTGCTCTATCTGTATAATCAATTATAGATGACATTTTATCAGCACCTATTAATAAAACTTTTTTATATTTTCCTGATTGAATGTAAGCTGATGCCGCAGACATTCCAAATAAAAAGCTAGAACATGCTGCTTGTAAATCATATGCAAATGCATTTACTGCACCAATTTGTGAGGCAACAAATACTCCTGTTGAGGCAACAGGCATATCTGGTGTTGTGGTTGCCATTATGACTAAATCAATTTCTGCAGGATTCAAATTGCTTTTTTTAATTAGGTCTTGGGCTGCTTTTATTGCTAAATAAGAAGTTCCTTTTCCAGATTCTTTTAATAATCTTCTTTCTTTTATTCCAGTTCTGGTTGTTATCCACTCGTCATTAGTGTCAACCAAAGTTTCTAAAATTTTGTTTGAAAGAACAAACTCTGGAACATAACCACCAACAGCGGTAATTGCGGCTGTAATTGTACTCATATTACTGTTTTATAATCTCTTTAAAAATACAAATTTAAAAGAGGTGGAAATTACAAAAAAATAGTTATATATTATTATTATTTTTTAAAACAAAAAACTCTCACAGAGTGAGAGTTTAAATGTAAATTTAAAAATAATTTATGCAGCAGCTACCGATTTGTCAATTACTACTTGTCCTCTATAATACATTTTACCTTCGTGCCAGTATGCTCTGTGGTATAAATGTGCTTCTCCAGTTATTGGACAAGTTGCAATTGTTGCAACAGTTGCTTTATAATGTGTTCTTCTTTTATCTCTTCTTGTTTTGGAGATTTTTCTTTTAGGATGTGCCATTTTACTATATTATTTATCCGTTAATAGTTGTTTTAATTTGTCCCAACGAGGGTCAATATTTTCTTCTTTTTTATTCTCTTTATTTTGTTCTTTTACTGTATGTTTTGATAGTTTTTCTAGAGTTTCTGTTTTTAAAGATCCATCTTTTATACCAGGATGAATTCTTTTTAGCGGAACCGAAAGTACTATCATTTCATAAATATATTGCGAAATATCGATTTGATGTTCACCATGAGGCAATATTAATAATTCTTCATTGTCATTATTAAATTCCTCTCCAAAACTTACTACTAATTTAATTTTCCCTTTAATTGGCAAATCAAACATTTCGTTAGTTAAATCGCATGGCACATGAATTGTACCTTTATGCTTAAAGAGAAGTTCTAACATTGTGCTCTTTTTCTCTAAAACTACATTTACTTTAATATCACAATTTTCATATTCGTGATACTCAAAACTATCAAAGAACTCTTTTTTTATTTGATACTCAAATTGATGTTTTCCTAACTTTAATCCAATAAATGGAATTAAAAATTCATTTGTAACTTTCATCATTTCATCAATTTGTCCAATCCGAAGATTCGGGTTTGGGAGTGCAAAGATATAAATTTATTATAAATTCAAAAGCGTTATGCGCCTTTTTTTGTTTCTAATTGTTTTTCTTTTATTTTTAGTGGGTCTTTTGATATGTCTAGATACTCATTTCTTGAGTGATAGATATCAATTGCAAGGTAAACTGCTTCTTTAAAAGAACTGTTGTCGGCTAAACCTTTTCCTGCAATTTCATATGCTGTACCATGGTCTGGCGAAGTTCTTATTTTATTTAATCCTGCTGTAAAGTTTACACCGTTACCAAATGACAAGGTTTTAAATGGAATTAATCCTTGATCATGATAGCAAGCAATCACTGCATCAAATTTTTCATATTGAACACTTCCAAAAAAACCATCGGCAGAATATGGACCAAAAGCTAAAATTCCTGATTCAAATAATTTTTTTATAGTGGGTTTTAATATTTCATCATCTTCCTTGCCTATAACTCCATTATCTCCAGCATGTGGATTGAGAGATAAAATTGCAATTTTTGGTTTAGTTATACTAAAATCTTGCTTTAATGTATTGTTTATAGTTTGAATTTTTTGAACAATCAATTTTTCTGTTAAGTGTTTTGCAACTTCATTTACCGGAATATGATCTGTAATTAACCCTACTCTTAAATTGTCTTGAACCATTAACATCAAGGCGTTTCCATCAAGTTCTTTATCTAAATAATCCGTATGACCTGGGAATTTAAAATCTTCTGATTGAATGTTGTATTTGTTTATTGGAGCTGTAACTAAAACATCAATTAATCCTTCTTTTAATGACTTTGTTGCTTCAACAAATGACTTTATTGCATATTTGCCTACGTTTTCGTCATTTTGTCCAAAATTGATATCAACGCCTTCTTTCCAAACATTTAAAACATTTATTTTTCCTTTTACTAGCTGATCTATTCTGTCAATTCCATGCAACGCTACATCTGAATTTAAATTTTTTTTAATAAAAGATACTATTTTTACATTAGCAAAAATAATTGGCGTGCACAATTCTAACATTCGAGAATCTTCAAATGTTTTTAAGATTACTTCGCTTCCAATACCGTTTAAATCTCCAATTGAAATTCCTACGAGTATATTTTCTGCTTTTTTCATGGCGTATTCTTCTAATTTATTGCTACTTTTGAAGTGCAAATTTAGTAAATTAAAACGACAAATGTTTACAGGAATTATAGAAACTCTAGGTACAATAAAAGACATTCGTAAAGATGAAGAAAACCTACATATTACTGTGAACTCATCCATTTCAAATGAATTAAAAATTGATCAAAGCGTTGCTCACAATGGCGTTTGCTTAACTGTTATAGGTATAAACAACGACAATTATACAGTTACAGCAATAAAAGAAACTATAGATAAAACGAATGTTGCTGAATGGTGTCTAAACGACATCGTAAATCTTGAACGTGCAATGAAACTTGGTGATCGTCTTGATGGACATATTGTTCAAGGACATGTTGACCAAATTGGAATTTGCAAATCAATCGAGGAAACTAATGGTAGTTGGAGTTATACTTTTGAATATGATTCGTTGCTAAACAATATAACAATAGAAAAAGGTTCAATTACTGTTAATGGCGTAAGTTTGACAGTAATAAATTCTAAAAAAAATCAGTTTAGCGTTGCAATTATTCCGTATACCTATAACCATACAAACTTTAAGAATTTTAAAGTAGGAACAAAAATTAATTTAGAATTTGATGTGATTGGAAAATATGTTTCAAAACTACACTTAATTAGAAAATAATAGTTTTATATAAAAAACAAAAAGCTTCAAATTAATTTGAAGCTTTTTTTATATTATGCAATTTATAATATCCAATAATAATTGATATAAATACCAATAAAAATATACCTCCATCAATCGGCAAACCTGGAGGTGGCGGAATTGGAGGTGGCGGATTAGGCGCAGCTAGCACTGTATTACAACAAAACAAAGCTGTTAATCCTATAAACAATTTACTTGGGACAATTCTCATAGGGCGTAAAAGTAAAAAAAAAATCTCTTTATCAAAATTTTTTATCTTATTATTTAAGTGATGTAGTAAAGAAATGACATTTCCTTAACCTTAGACATCACCTATTTTTAATTAACGTAAAAAAAATGATTTTAGTTTTAATTAATAAAAAAAGACTTCATTCAAGAAGTCTTTCATTTGTGGTCCCACTTGGAATCGAACCAAGCACCTACTGATTATGAGTCAGTTGCTCTAACCGAATGAGCTATAGG
>JAYTPS010000455.1:0-6460 GCA_043747155.1 Flavobacterium sp.
TTTGACGATATGGATCGTTTTAATGCTTGGGATTTTGAAACACAATTCAAGCAAATTCTTTTCAAATTGAAGTTGGAAGATTTTAAATTGAAAGTAAAAAATATGTCTGGCGGACAAAAAAAACGTCTTTCATTGGCAATTATTTTAATAAATCGACCAGAGTTATTGATACTTGACGAACCAACAAATCACCTTGATTTAGAGATGATTGAATGGTTAGAAAGCTATTTTACAAAAGAAAATATCACTTTGTTTATGGTAACCCATGATAGATTTTTCTTAGAAAGAGTTTGTAATGAAATTATAGAACTCGACAACGGAAAATTGTATCAATACAAAGGAAATTATAGTTATTATTTGGAGAAAAAAGAAGAACGAATTGCCTCTGAAAATTCTAGTATAGATAAAGCACAGAATCTTTTTGTAAAAGAATTGGCTTGGATGCGACGTCAGCCAAAAGCGCGAACTACAAAATCGAAATCGCGTCAAGATGATTTTTATGTAATTAAGGAAAAAGCAGAAAGTAGACGAAAAGAAAATAAAGTTGAACTAGAAATTAATATGGAACGTCTTGGAAGCAAGATAATTGAGTTACACAAAATTTCTAAAAAGTTTGGCGATAAAAAGATTTTAGAAAATTTTAGTTTCGATTTTCAACGTGGTGCAAGAATTGGAATTATTGGGAAAAACGGAACAGGAAAATCGACTTTCTTAAATTTAATGACGCAAACTATTCCAACAGATTCTGGAAAAGTCATAACTGGTGATACTATTAAAATTGGATATTACACACAAAGCGGAATTAATCCAAAACCTGGTCAAAGGGTAATTGATATTATTAAGGAATACGGAGAATATATTCCGTTGATGAAAGGAAAATTGATTTCGGCTTCGCAATTACTAGAGCGCTTTTTATTTGATAGTAAAAAACAATATGATTTTGTAGAAAAACTTTCTGGTGGCGAATTGAAACGACTTTATTTATGTACGGTTTTAATTCAGAATCCAAATTTTTTAATTCTTGATGAACCAACCAATGATTTGGATATTGTGACTTTGAATGTATTAGAAAGTTTCTTGTTGGATTTTCCAGGATGTTTACTTGTTGTTTCTCATGACAGGTATTTTATGGATAAAATTGTTGATGATTTATTCGTTTTTCGTGGTGACGGAATTGTAGAGAATTTTCCAGGAAACTACTCAGATTTTAGAGTATATGAAGATTCGGCTGAACCTGCAAATAAAGACGATAACAAGGAAAAAAATAATTGGAAACAAGCAAAAACTATTTCGGCTGGATTAAATTTTAACGAACAAAAAGAGTTCAATAAAATCGAAAAAGAAATAAAAGACTTAGAACATCAGAAAAAGCAAATAGAACAATTATTTTCTGACGGAAAAGTTACCGATAGCGAAATTGAAGCAAAAGCTTTAGAACTTCAAAAAGTTATTAATTTGAAAGATGAAAAAGAAGAACGTTGGTTTGAACTTTCAAGTAAAATGGAATAATAAAAAGTAATTAGTGAATAGTAATTAGTGAATCGTTTGACTAATTATTAGTAACTTTTTACTAATCACTAATAAATGATATTTCAAATAAAATCATATTTAAAATTCCTTTGGAACTCCAAGAATCATCATGGTGTGCATTCTCCATTTGTGTTTGATTTGATTACTAAATGTTTTTATGATAAAAAGAAATATTCCGAATATATTTTTTTTAAAAAATACAGAAATTCATTATTACAAAACAAAAACACAATTGAAGTTACCGATTTTGGTGCTGGTTCAAAAGTTTTTAAAAGTAATACTCGAGCTATAAATCAAATTGCAAAAAACGCTGGTATTTCTTCAAAAAGAGCAGAATTGTTGTTTAGAATTACACAGTATTTTCAGCCAGAGAATATCCTTGAAATTGGAACATCTTTAGGTTTAGCAACATCTGCTTTAGCATTAGGAAACAAAAATGCAAAAATTATTAGTATAGAAGGTTGTTCAAATACAATTGAAATTGCAAAAAATCAATGTCAATTACATAATCTTAACACTATTGAATTCATAAACACTAAATTTGAAGACTATCTAAGTAAATGCCAACTGAACACTGAACAATGCCAACTAATATACTTCGACGGCAATCATTCGAAAAAAGCAACTTTAGAGTATTTTAAACTTTTAATTCCAACAATTACAAACGAATCTGTTTGGATTTTTGACGATATTCATTGGAGTCAAGAAATGGAAAAAGCATGGGAGGAAATAAAAAATCATTCAAAGGTTTCAATTACAATTGATACCTATCAATGGGGAATTATTTTTTTTAGAGCCGAACAGATGAAAGAACATTTTTTTATTAGAACATAAAAAAAGCTACCATTTCTGATAGCTTAAAACATTACTTTTTTGATGTTGCCGAACCTTTTGAAGATGAAGATTGAGCTCGTGCTGCAAAAGAATTTGAAGATACCGAACCACCATTTTGCTTTGCAGTTGAAGCTTGAATTCTTGAAGCTGCAACACTTGACATTTTTGAACTTTTTGACATAATTTATAATTTAGGTTGTTAATAATATCTTATACATTGCAAACTAAATACCAAATCATCAACTCTATTATTAAATTTACATTAAGTCAATATTAAATAAAAAAAATGACAACCTTCCCAGATTGTCATTTTTCTATTGAATTAATAATTGTAACTATTCTTTAGCTTCAGAAGTCTCTCTACTTTTTGCACCAACTCTATTTAACTTAAACATTGGTCCAAATTTAAATTTAATTGAAGCAATTTTTCCATTGTCTTCTGATGATAATCCTTCTTTTTCAACAGTGTTTTTTCTGTTGTCTAATGCTTCATACATTAATTTTATTTCATCATAATCTTCTCTAGAAAAATCTCCTTTGTTATCTTTATATGCTTGAAAAAAAGTATCATAAACATTCAATATGTTATCTTTATTTACCCAGGCGAAACTCATGTCGTCACCAATTTTTCCGGCACCAAATAATCTATCTCTTAATAACTGACTTGGGCTTGTAGTTGTAACAGCAACATCTGCAACTGGCGTTTTCTTAGCTTCTATACTTGCTTTCAATTCATTGTACTTGGTGTTAGAAGCGTCAATTTTCATTTTTGCTGAAGTTTTAGATTCTTCATCCAATTTTACTAAGGCATCATTGGCATTTGTAGTTCTCATTTCATAATCTGCCGAGATTTGATCCCAATTGGCTTCCATATCATCAGCGGTAACCATTTTTAAAGAATCTACATACATTTCTAATTCACTAATTCTTTTGTCAGCCATTTCTTTTTCTTCATTTTTACAAGAAGAAAAGCCAATAAAAATCATTGATAACAATCCAAATTTTAATACATTTTTTTTCATAATAAATAAGTTTAAATATTTAATGTAAAACTAATAGTATCATCAAAATGTTGTGTTATACAATTAACTATTAACATTACATAATTTTCATTTCTTTAATTGATGTTGTAACTTTATCAAGTTTTAAACTACTAATTAAGTATTAGTTCAAATAAAATATGTCAAACTCACTTATAAAAATTACCAATATTAAACGTGATTTCATTCTAGGAAGCGAAATCATAAACGTTTTAAAAGGCATCGATTTACAAATAAATAAAGGCGAATATGTAGCTTTAATGGGACCAAGTGGTTCTGGAAAATCTACATTAATGAACCTTTTAGGATGTCTAGACACACCAACATCAGGAACATATGTTTTAAACGGAAAAGATGTTTCGCAAATGCATGACGATGATTTAGCCGAAATTCGCAATAAAGAAATTGGCTTTGTTTTTCAAACCTTCAATCTTTTACCAAGAACAACGGCTTTAGATAATGTTGCCTTGCCAATGATTTATGCAGGATATTCAAAATTTGAAAGAAATCTTAGAGCTACAGAGGTTTTAACTCAAGTAAATCTAGATGATAGAATGGATCATCAACCTAATCAGCTTTCAGGTGGACAACGTCAGCGAGTTGCAATTGCTCGTGCCTTAGTAAACAAACCATCTATAATTCTTGCCGATGAACCAACAGGAAATCTTGACAGTAAAACATCCGAAGAAATCATGAAACTTTTTGGAGATATTCATGCCAACGGAAATACTGTAATTCTAGTTACACACGAGGAAGATATTGCCAAATATGCTCATCGAATAATTCGTTTACGTGATGGTTTAATAGAAAGTGATAATCTTAATATAGGACATTTATAGTTTTATTTAAAGCCAATTATTAGCATTTTATTTTTTCTACCTTTGAAAATCTAATTTAATTTTAAAACTATATCTCAAAATTTCTCATGAAAGTATATACAAAAACAGGCGATAATGGAACTACTGCACTTTTTGGTGGAACAAGAGTTCCTAAAGACCACATTCGAATAGATAGTTATGGAACTGTTGACGAATTAAATTCTCATATTGGATTAATTCGTGACCAGAAAATAAACCAACACTATAAAGGAATTCTTATAGAAATTCAAGATAGATTGTTTACCGTTGGAGCAGTTCTTGCAACACCACCAGAAAAAGAGACTTTGAAAAATGGCAAAAAACGGCTTCAAAATTTAGGAATATTAGAAACAGATATTGAACTTCTTGAAAACGAAATTGATGCTATGGAAGATTCGCTTCCGCAAATGACACATTTTGTACTTCCTGGCGGACACACAACCGTGTCATATTGTCACGTTGCTCGATGTGTTTGTCGTAGAGCAGAACGATTGGCAGTGCATTTAAGTCATAATGAACCAGTTGCTGACATTGCTATTAAATACCTTAACCGACTTTCTGACTATCTTTTTGTATTGGCACGAAAGTTGTCTCATGACTTGAACGCTGATGAAGTGAAATGGATACCTAGGAAATAGGATTTCAGATTTTAAAAAAATTATACTAAATTTTAACTTTTATTTGATACTATTTGTATCTAAAATTAATAGTTTTCAAAATCAAAAATTGTTAATCTTCAATCAAAAATCAAAAATTAAAAACACGTTCTTAAACATAATTGAAAAATAAATCAAAAAAAACTTGACTTTTTAAGTAATAAATTTATTTTTGCACAAATTAAAACCCAAAGAAGATGTATTGGACATTAGAATTAGCATCGTATTTAAGTGATGCACCGTGGCCTGCTACCAAAGATGAACTTATAGATTACGCAATTAGAGCTGGTGCGCCACTTGAAGTTGTCGAAAACCTTCAGTCAATTGAAGACGAAGGAGAAATATATGAATCAATGGAAGAAATTTGGCCAGATTATCCAACCGACGAAGATTATCTTTGGAACGAGGATGAATATTAAAAAATAAACTAACACAACAGAAGAAAAGTCTCCATTGGGGCTTTTTTTTTGTTTAAATTTGCACATTCGTTCCGGAAATTCGGAGTCAGAATTTTTTAAATTAAAATACAAACCCATTATGAGTTTCATAAATAGCATTATTAAAGCATTTGTAGGTGATAAATCTCAAAAAGATGTAAAATTAATACAACCATTAGTTACCAAAATAAAATCTTTTGAAAATGCCTTAATTGCATTGTCACATGACGAATTAAGAGATAAAACATTATTATTCAAAGAAAAAATAAAACAAGCCAGAGCTGAAAAAGATGCCAAAATTGCTTCATTAAAACTTGAGGCCGAAGGAATTTCTGATATCGATAAAAGAGAAGATATTTATAATGCAGTTGATGCTCTCGAAAAAGAAGCTTACGATATATCTGAAAAAGTATTGTTAGAAATTCTTCCCGAAGCTTTTGCAGTTGTTAAAGAAACTGCAAGACGATTTAAAGAAAACACTTCTATAACTGTTAATGCAAGTCCAAAAGACAGAGAACTTTCGGCAACAAAACCTTACATAACTCTTAATGGCGAAACTTCTACATGGGCAAACTCATGGAATGCTGCAGGAAAAGAAATCACATGGGATATGATTCACTATGACGTACAGTTAATTGGTGGAATTGTACTTCATGAAGGTAAAATTTCTGAAATGCAAACTGGTGAAGGAAAAACTTTGGTTGCAACACTTCCACTCTATCTTAATGCTTTAACAGGAAACGGAGTTCACTTAGTAACTGTAAATGATTATCTAGCAAAACGTGATAGTACCTGGAAAGCTCCATTGTTTGAATTTCATGGTATAACTGTAGATTGTATTGATAATCATTCACCAAATTCTGATGCTCGAAGAAAAGCGTATGAAGCAGATATAACTTATGGTACAAATAACGAATTTGGTTTTGATTATTTAAGAGATAACATGGCACATTCGCCAGAAGATTTAGTTCAAAGAAAACATAATTATGCAATTGTTGATGAAGTTGACTCGGTGTTAATTGACGATGCAAGAACACCATTGATTATTTCTGGTCCAGTTCCTGATGGTGACAGACATGAGTTTAATGAATTGAAACCAAAAATTG
>JAYTPS010000456.1:0-2621 GCA_043747155.1 Flavobacterium sp.
TAAAGACCGAACTTCCAAGTACAAAACCAACTTTAAAGTTTGCCTAAAACCCCAATTGCGCCAAACCGCTGTTGTGCACAGTACTTATTTTATTTGTAAAGATTTTATACAATTTTCTAACTCTTCTTTCCATATTTTAGCATCTTTTACTCGATATTCAATATTTAATGAATGCTGAATACTACCTCGCCAAAATATGAAATATTCTACATATGTTTCGGGATTTTCGCCAATTGTTCTCGTGTAACTATAATTTAAACATTTTTTATTATTGATTGATAATAATTTTAGCGAATTCCACGTAACTATTTTGGCATTATATTTAGGATTTTTCGCAATTTCATACGTTTGTTCCTTGTATGATTTATTATAAGCATTAATATCTTCTTCCGTGATTTTTGAACTGTTTAAATCTGGAAATGCATCTGTATTGTCTACAGTTTTTATTATTATTCTTGCATAAGTTTCTTTATTTTCGCCATCGTTTAATCCTTTTTGTTGAAATACAATTTTTTCAGCATTTATAGAAAATTCTTTTTTTGTTTCGTTTACGATTTGTTTATTTATTCCAGCTTGAATTTCCATCGAACTTGGTAAATATAAACTTCCCCACTTTTCCAAAAATATTTTTTCTGAACCAGCTGTTTGAGCATTCAAGATTTGTAAAGACAGGAAGAATAATAGGCAAATTATTGCTTTTTCTTTTTTTAAGTTTAAGATTTTCATTTTTGAGTTAAAGTTTTTCATTGTTTTGTATTTATATTGTATTATAAAAGTTTGACTTTTTTTGTGATTTATTCAGTTTTCTTATGGTATTGTGCACAACGTTCCGCGGCTTCATGAAGTGGCGATGAACCAAAACCAAGCCTTCACAAATATAAACAAAACTTTGATTCAACAATTACCATTTCTGATAAATCCCATACCTCGCCATTTCTTGAAACCGCTGTTAGTGGCTGGCAAAATATTTATTATAACTTGCCTTTCAAATTTAATTATTTACAAAAAAATGGGTCATTCGGATTTCCATTATCAGATGGATAACAAAAGTGCATTTTCGATGAACCAATATTACTAATTTGTGCTCTTGCAGATGTTCCTCTTTCACTACCACTTGTATATAATTGTAAACTTGAATTAGCAGAAACATTTTTAAAAACTAATGTTTCTGTGTCATAAACTTCACCATTTGCTTTTACATATTCAACATCGACGTCAATATTGTCCATTTTATATTCGGTATTATTTGTAACCTGCACTATAAATGGGTCAATTCCTCCGATTTCTCTGTAACTATATTCTCCAAGTTGAGTTGTTATATATTCATACCAACTATTTCTGTAAGCCATATTTTTTTGAGTAATTGCGGAGTTTATATTTTGTCTTTCAATTTCTGCTGAATTATCATAATTTGTATTTTGAGGATTACCTAAACTGTCAACTGTTACTGCTGTTTCTCCTGAATAATTATAATTGTCATTGTTATTGTTCTGAAATTTTATTGCGATTACACCAATCAATATAACACCAATAATACTTCCAACACCAATTAGTATATTTCGATTTAAATTACTTTTTTTCTCTTTATTTTGAATGTTACTGATTGATTGAAAATTTTGAGAATTGTCTAAGTTTTCAGTTTTATTAAATTTTGGTGGCAAAGATGTTGTATTAATTTGATTAGGTTTTTCAAATTTTGGTGGAACTACATTTACTGGTAAAATAGATTTTAATTCTTCTACTTTTTCGGCTGTTGTCCAATTCTCTATTCCTTCATACCAAATAGGTGTGTCTTTTTCGATATTTAACGCTTTAAGTTCGTCAATATTAAATGGTCCATCTTGATTTTGTCCATTATGTAAGTAAAATTTTTTCATTGTTTTGTTTTAGTTTAATTCGTTTTTTTTCACAGAAGCTATTACAGTAATTGAATATGCTATGAAATAAATACTTAAAGCAGAAAGTGCTACTCCAATCATACTCATAGCTTGTCTCATTTCTCCATCAATATTTTCGTCAGCTGTATTTACTGCAAAGACTAATCCAATTCCACCTATAGTTCCTGCAATGCTTATTAAAAGAGAAATTATAGAATATACTTTCAAACCTCCAATATTTTTCCAAAGAAAATATATTCCAATTGGTATTAAGACTAATGGTAAAATTTCTAAACCAAATACGGATATTAGTATAATTGTAAATATAGCTAAACCACTCCAAAAAAAATATTTTGTATATTTATTTTCAGTTTTAATAGAATTTTCTGAAAAATTTTCTTGCTTTTTTTCTTTTGTAAATTCTGGCGGATTTACTTTTAATAAAAATTTTAATTCTTCAACTTTTTCGGCTGTTGTCCAATTTTCTATTCCTTCATACCAAATTGGTGTATCATTTTTTATATTCAAAGATTTTAATTCTTCAACACTAAATGCACCTTCTTGAATTTCGTTCTTAATAATGTAGAATTTTTTCATTTTCTAAAATTTCTTTTTATTGTTTCTTTTCACTCGGATGTTTCTCGCGATGTCATTTCCTGCTATAGGTTGACAACATTTGTTGTCAAATTTTTTTTCAAAAATACTGATTTGTAATCGGAATATTGATAAGTTTAGAAAAAATCT
>JAYTPS010000457.1:0-3362 GCA_043747155.1 Flavobacterium sp.
CAATAACTGTCCACCAAAAAGTGTGTGATTTGGGTTTAAATCTTGTGGTTTTACCCATTTTCTAGTATGAAATCTCATTTTTAATAGCTTTTAAGTACTGCAAAAATAATGTTTTAGAATGTGTTTTATATATTAAATTTTGAATTATTTTTTTGCAATTCTACTTTTTTTTAGAAAAAATTCAATACGATTTAATCAAATAGTAAAACAAATTAATGTCAGAAATATATTTGAAATTCTCACAAATTTTGCGTTTTATGTAGACATTATTTTACAAAACAGGATTAACTACATAAAAATTTGCTAATTAATTGCAAAAGACTATATTTGCAGTTCGCAAAATTGAAAACCCTAACATAATTATGAAAAAAATTACTTTATTGCTTTTAATTTTTATCACATCTAATATTGTAAATGCACAGGATAAAGATAAAAATAAACCTACCTCTGAAAGAAATAATAAATGGATACTTGAAGCATCTATTGGTAATATAAAAGGTGTAAAACCTTATTCTCCTGGTTACTTTTCTAACAAATCAAATAGTTATTTTGGCAGCATAAAACCAAACAGTTTTTCACTTGGTGGACGTTATATAGTTGGTGAAATTTTTAGTGTTAAAGGAAGTTTAGGTTATGATATAATTAGCAATACTAACAATCGTTCTTTACAAAACAATTTACCAAGTTTACCTTTTAAAATGATTCAATACAACCTTCAAGTTCAAGGTTATGCCAATGGTGCTAAATTATTTGGAATAACAGAACAATTAAAACGTTGGGGATTTCTTTTTCATGGAGGAATTCAAGTTGTTGATATGATTTCTAAAACTAAAAATATTGTTGAAAACGATCATAATTACAATGAATCAGAGTTTAATGGTGGATTAATTTTTGGTGTTACACCACAATACAGAATTTCTAAAAGAACAGCTATTCAACTTGATGTAACAACAATTCATAATTACAGACAACATTTTAATTGGGATGGAGCATATAGTGATAATTCAGAAAATTTATCTGGAAGTACTGTAGCATTAAACCTAGGGTTGAGTTTCTCTTTAGATAAAGATAGAATTCATGCTGATTGGGATTCGAAACCAAAACAAGATCAATTAGAAATTGCTGCTCTTGAAAAAAGAGTTGGTGAGATGGAAAACTTAATGAATGATACTGATAAAGATGGTGTTGCTGATTATTTAGACCAAGAAAACAATTCGGTTGCAGGTGTTGCTGTTGATACTAGAGGAAAAATGGTTGATGGAAACAGAAATGGTGTGCCTGATGAATTGGAAAGATATGTTAATAATTCAACTAAAGAATCAACAGAAAAATCTAATGGTGATATTGTTAGACGTTTAATCGATGAAGGTTATGTTTGTGCATATTTTGACACTGCAAAATCTCAACCAACAAATGCTTCAACTGAAGGATTAGACTTTATAAGAATGTATCTTAAAAACAATCCAACAGCAACGGTAGATATTTATGGAAATGCCGACGAAATTGGATCAAGTGCTAGTAATGATTCATTATCTAAAGCTCGTGCACTAGCTGTAAAACTTATTTTAATTAAATCTGGTGTATCTGCATCGAGATTAAATGTAACTCCACAAGGTGAAGATGCATCTGTTAATAAAGATTCAGAAGGAGCAAGAAAACTTGTAAGAAGAGTTACTTTTAAAATTAAACAATAATTAACAAATTATTCTTGATAACTATAGATCAACCTCTGTTTTTTAACAGAGGTTTTTTTATAACTTTCAGTAAAAAAATGAAGTCAAGAGATATTTTATTATTAGAATTAAGAGGTCAAGCAATTGGAATAATTACTGAGCAATCATCCTTAGAAGAAGTTTTTCAAAATAAAACTTTAAGGCCAATTTTAAAACTTCAAAATGATTTGTTTGTTTCAGTTTTCATAAACTATGCTGTAAAACAAAAAAATATTTTTTTCACACTTTCTCCAGAAAAAAAATTGAGCTATATAGAAAATACTATTCAAAGAGATATTAAATTTAGAAATTCTTTAAAAGGAATGGTAATAGCTTTATTTACAAAAAATGAATATGAAGATTATATAAAAAACTCATCAAATCTTAATAAAAGAATGATGAATATGCTTATCGAGAGATTAAAAAATAATATATTAGTTATGGAAAAAGTTACATTATAATTTTTTGAGAAACTTATAAATTTCTTTCCAACTAGTTGTTTGTAAAGCAATATGATAACTTAATTCTTCTCGTTTAGAATTTATTTCACTTGCTCCAAGTTTTTCATCATTATCTATAAAAATTGCTTTTGCTCCAAGATTTTTAGCAAGCTCAACATCGGTCAATCTATCACCAACCATAAAAGAATTTGGCAAATCATATTCAGGATTATTTATATATTCTATTAACATTGCAGTTCCAGGTTTTCTTGTAGGTGCATTTTGATAAGGAAAAGTTTTGTCTATAAATACTTTAGTAAAAATGATTCCTTCATTTTCAAATGCTTTAATAATCTTATTATGTATTGGCCAAAAAATATCTTCGGGTAAAATTTCTGTTCCTAAACCATCTTGATTAGTCACCATAACTAATTCAAAATTTAATTTTCTAACAATTTTACCCAAATATCTAAATACTTCAGGATAATATTCTAATTCTTCATAAGTGTTTAAAGTATAATCTGGCTCATTTGCTTCGTTTACAATTGTTCCGTCACGATCAATAAAAATAATTTTTTTCATTAAGTTAAAAATTAATCTTCTCTTTCTTCAATATTTTCTTTATGCTCTTGAGCATTTAAAGTATCTGTAATTGTATTTTCTCTAATTTCTGTATGGCGAATTTCTCCTCCAGATGTTCCAGTTTGTTGTGCAAGAAATACGGCAACCAATGCAATAGTCAATACAATAAATGAAATTAATTTAGCATTAAACTTGTTTCTAATATTTGAATATAAACCTGCAATAGAAACAAAACCTAAAAGATATAAAGCGATAGCCAGTTTCTCAGCAACTTCTTCATGTTCATAGATAATTTTTTTTCCAATATTTGGCATATCTTCAACCAGTTCTTCTGCGCCTTCGCCAGTATTCATACTTGCAAAAGCAAAAATTGCAGAAATAATAAATAAACAATAAGATACATTTTTGATGGTATTGTTTTTTAAAATCAATCCAGCAAATAAAATCCCTAAACCAAGTATTGTTCCAATAATTGGAAAATGGTTTACAACCATGTGCAAATGTGCGTCGTTCATGAATATTTTTTTGTAAAATTAAACAAAATTTAAATAATTAAATTAAACACATTGCAAATTTTAATATTTTAAAAAAAACTCTAATAAATCTTTAATAAATTATTAATTTTACC
>JAYTPS010000458.1:0-3546 GCA_043747155.1 Flavobacterium sp.
TGTTTTAACCTTTAAAGAAGACTATAACGGCGACGGAAATCCTGCAAATGATGATACTAATGCTAACGGAACTCCAGATTATCTAGAAATGGGAGTTGCTCTTGGTTTTGAAAGTAATCTATTAGAAAACACAATTCAATTGTTTCCAAATCCTGCAATTGATTTTTTAAACATTGATAATAAAAGCGGAAAATCTATAAATTCAATTTCTATTTTTTCAATAAATGGTTCTTTTATTAAAGAAATTAAATCAGCAAATTCAATTAATTCAATAATTGTTTCAGATTTAGAAAGTGGTATTTATTTTGTAAAACTATCAACTAATGACGCTACTTTAAATTATAAGTTTATAAAAAAATAATATAAATTTAAAACAAAAAAGAGGTTTAGTTACTAAAAATAACTAAACCTCTTTTTTGTTTTTTTAAGTTCAATTAAAATTATTTTAAATAAAAAAAAGGTCGCCTAACTCAAACGACCTTTTCTAACTTTAAATTTTAACCAATTTTAAAAACCAATTTTTTAACACTCAAATATAATAAATTAATCGATAAAACGTATATTAAATTCGATAAAATACATATTTTATATTTTAAAATAAGAAATTATATACAAAAAATTAATATTTTTTAATTATTTTCTCAAAGTTTTAATTGTTTCAATTCATTACTTTTGTAAAAAAAATTATTCATGCCTCGCGAAATTCAAGCACAAGTTACACCACAAATTGCTGCAAACGAATCATTACTTAAGGAACATGTTGCCAAGCTTTTTAATGTTTCTTTAAATGAAATTCAAAAAGTTGTAGTTATAAAACGTTCCATTGATGCACGTCAAAAATCTATTAAATTTAATATAAAAGCTTCAGTATTCTTTGAAAATGAAGATTTTAAAGAACAAAAAATACAGCTTCCAGAATATAAAAATGTAACCAGTTCACAAGAAATCATAATTGTTGGTGCTGGTCCAGCAGGACTTTTTGCAGGTTTACAATTAATTGAATTTGGATTAAAACCAATTATTATTGAACGTGGTAAAGATATTCGTGGTCGTCGTCGAGATTTAAAAGCCATTAACGTTGATCATATCGTAAACGAAGATTCCAATTATTGTTTTGGCGAAGGTGGAGCTGGAACATATTCTGATGGAAAACTTTATACACGTTCTAAAAAACGTGGCGATGTTGATAGAATTTTACAATTATTAGTTGGTTTTGGTGCGACACCAGATATTTTAGTCGAAGCACATCCTCATATTGGAACCAATAAACTACCTCAAATTATTCAAGACATCCGTAACAAAATTATTGAATGTGGCGGACAAGTTTTATTCGAAACTCGTGTTGCAGATTTTATTATTAAAGATAATGAAATTCAGGGCATTAAAACTCAAAACGGAAAAACAATTTTAGCCAATAAAGTAATTCTTGCAACAGGTCATTCTGCTCGTGACATTTTTGAATTGTTAGATAGAAAGAAAATTTTTATCGAAGCTAAGCCATTTGCAATCGGTGTTCGAGCAGAGCATCCGCAAGAATTAATTGATACAGTACAATACTCTTGCGATTTTAGAGGAGAATATCTTCCACCAGCACCATATTCTATTGTTAAACAAATTAATGGTCGAGGAATGTATTCTTTTTGTATGTGTCCTGGAGGTGTAATTGCACCTTGTGCAACAAGTCAAGGTGAAGTTGTAACCAATGGTTGGTCACCATCAAAGCGCGATCAAAGTACTGCCAATTCTGGAATTGTTGTTGAACTAAAGCTTGAAGATTTTAAACCATTTGCAAAATTTGGTGCGCTTGCTGGGATGGAATTTCAAAAATCAATAGAGCAAAAGGCATGGCTGTTGGCTGGTCAAACACAAAAAGTTCCTGCGCAGCGAATGATTGATTTTACTCAAAATAAAGTTTCTAATTATATACCTAAAACTTCTTATGTTCCCGGAACCACTTCTATTGAAATGGGACAAGTTTTTCCAGGTTTTTTATCTCAAATTTTGCGTAAAGGTTTTTCAGAATTCGGAAAATTAATGCGTGGTTACATGACTAATGATGCCATACTTCATGCTCCAGAAAGTAGAACTTCTTCACCGGTTAGGATTCCGAGAGATATCAAAACTCTTGAGCATCTTCAAATAAAAGGTTTATATCCGTGTGGAGAAGGTGCAGGTTATGCAGGTGGAATTATATCGGCAGCTATTGATGGAGAAAAGTGTGCTTTAAAAATAGCAGAAACACTGAACTACAAAATTCTAGAGTAAAAACAAAGTTCACAAAATAACATTGTGAACTTCGTAGAAAATCTTCGTTACTTCTTGGTTAAGTTTACTTTTTCAATCGATCTTTAAAAATTTTTTCAAACTTTTCAATTTTAGGTTGAATAACCATTTGGCAATAAGGTTGTTGTTTATTATTTTCATAATAATTTTGATGATATTCTGCTGCTTTAAAGAATTTTTTAAATGGTTCTAATGTTGTAACTATTTTGCTTGAATATACTTTAGAGTCATTCAATTCTTTAATAATACTTTCAGCTGCTTTTTTTTGATCATCATTTTTATAAAAAATTGCAGAACGATATTGGGTTCCAACATCTGCACCTTGACGATTTAAAGTGGTTGGGTCATGAACTGTAAAAAAAACCTGAAAAATTTCATCCAAATTTGTAATTGATTTGTCATAAGTAATTTCAACAACTTCTGCAGCACCAGTTCTTCCTGAGCAAACTTCTTCATAACTTGGGTTGTTAACAGTTCCACCAGCAAAACCAGAAGCTACACTTTTTACACCTTTTAAATTTTCATAAACAGCTTCAACACACCAATAACAACCACCACCAAGCACTATAGTTTCATTACCATCTTCTTGAATATTGGCAACCAATCCATCAGGTATAAAGTCTAAAGAAATGGCATTCATGCAATAGCGTTTTCCAGTTGGTTCTGGTCCATCATCAAATAAATGCCCCAAATGACTATTACATCTTCCACAATTGGCCTCAACTCTTTTCATTCCAAAAGAATTATCATCTTTAAAAGTTATACTTTCTTTATTTTCTTGTTCAAAAAAACTTGGCCATCCACAGCTGCTTGAAAATTTTTGATCTGATTTAAAAAGTTTATTTCCACAAGTTGCACAGTAGTAAGTTCCTTTAGTTTCTGAACTCCACATTTTTCCTGTGAAAGCTCTTTCGGTATCGGCTTCACGAGCAACAGAATACAAATCTGGAGATAGAATTTTTTTCCATTCAGCATCTGCTACATTTAATTTTTTTGTGTCAGTATTAGAGTAATAAGGATTTTCAGGTTTAGAAATTACATTTTCCATAGCAATAGTTTTAGATTTTTCTACAGGTTTTTTACTAGATTGTCCGCAAGCATTTAAAGCAAACAAAGGCAGTATAACCAAAATTTTAATTAATTTTTTCATTGCAATTTTTATTAAATTGATTTACAAATTTACAATAGATATACGCTAGAAAAGGCGTCAAGGATTATAAATTGAAGTGATTTAAGGAAAGTTTAACGATTGTTGAAAAATCA
>JAYTPS010000459.1:0-9910 GCA_043747155.1 Flavobacterium sp.
ATGATTTTGGTAAATGTTTTTAAACCAGGAGAAACTATGAATTTGGCTTTACCATTAGACAATCATAGTACAGGAATTGATAAAGCTGCACTTACTGTAAAAGATTTTATAACACATGTTTTTCCAAAAAGTTTTATAGAAGCTATGGCAAATAATGAAATTTTACAAATTGTAGTTTTCTCAATATTTTTTGGAATTTCAGCTGCAGCAATAGGTGAAAAAAGTGATAAAATTGTTGCAGCATTAGATGATATTTCGCATGTTATTTTAAAACTTACAGGTTTTATTATGAATTTTGCTCCATATGCAGTATTTGGAGCAATGGTTGTAGTAATTGCTAAACAAGGAATTGGAATTTTAACAACGTATGCCATTTTTATATCCGAATTTTATTTTGGATTAATTATTTTATGGCTAATTTTAATTTTTGCAGGATCATTATTTTTAAAGAAAAGAATATTTACATTATTAAGAAGAATTAAAGATCCAATTTTGATAGCATTTAGTACAAGCAGTTCAGAAGCAGCGTTTCCTAAAACTATGTTAGAATTAGAACGTTTTGGATGTAGTAATAAAATAACCAGTTTTGTATTGCCGCTAGGTTATTCATTTAATTTAGATGGAAGTATGATGTATATGACCTTTGCATCAATTTTTATTGCTCAATCTTATGGAATTCATTTACCTATAGAAACTCAAATTTCAATGTTGTTGGTTTTAATGCTAACAAGTAAAGGGATTGCAGGAGTTCCAAGAGCATCATTAGTTGTAATTGCAGGAACACTTGCAAGTTTTAAAATTCCAGAAGTAGGAATTGCATTATTGTTAGGAATTGATCCAATATTAGATATGGGAAGAAGTGCAACAAATGTTGTTGGAAATAGTATTGCAACTGCAGTGGTTAGTAAAATGGAAGGTGAGTTAACAGATGAAAATTAAAAAAAAGATAAAAGACATCTTTTTTTTTTATACTTTTGAAATTCAAAACTAAAAATCAATACTTATGAAAAAAATTACTTTATTATTATTATTTACATTATTTGGTATTTATGATTTATCTGCTCAAGTAGATCATCTTAATGTAGTTAATGGTGCAGCTACATCTGGAAATGGACGTGCACCGCAAGGTTCAAGAAACATTACAAGAAGTGTATGGTTAATAACTGCTGCTGAAATGACAGGTGGCGGATTTGTATCAGGAGATCAAATTTCGGGATTAGGTTTTACTTATCAAATTGGTCAAAACATAGCTACTACAGGAAACTTCACAGTTTATTTGGAAAACACAGCTGATACTGCTAATAATAAAAGTACAACATGGGCAACAGCAATTGGAACAATGACTACCGCAAGCAATAGTTCAATTACAATACCTAACGTTGCAGGTGAAATTAATTATAATTTTTTAGGAGGAACAACGTTTACCTACACTGGTGGAGCTTTATATGTAGCTTATGATTATCAAAATCTTGTAAATCCTGTTGCAACTACTGCAAATGTTGCTTTTTGTAACAATGCTATAACAGGTGGTATTAAATCAGCATTATCTGCAGCTGGAAGTACTACAGCTCCAACAACAACAGTTGTTGGTAACTTTAGACCTGTCACTAGACTTGGAAAACCAGTAACTTGTGCAAGACCTTATAATTTGTATTCTAATGTAAGTACTAATACTGCTACATCAGCAACTTTATCTTATAATACTACTAGTAGTACAAATGTTGAAATTGAATATGGTATTTACGATTTTCTTCAAGGTACAGGAACAACATTAACTGGAATAAGTACAAATCCATACACAATTACTGGACTTACTCCAAGTACAGTTTATGATGTTTACATTAGAACTAATTGTGGTGGCGGAACTTTTAGCGCTTGGAATGGTCCATATTCATTTAATACAGTTTTTGCTCCAGTTACACCTCCATATAATACAAGTTATGAGCAAGAAAGTTTATCATTCGTGGGTTGGGCAACTCCAACATTATTGCCTGTTGCAGGAGATTGGGCAACAGGAAATTATGGCGCTGGAGCTTTAGTACAAAATGGTTTATCATCTGTTGTTTCAATAACATCTACAACAGTAGCTGCAAATAGTTGGATGTTTTCTAGAGGATTTAATTTAACAGCTGGAAGTACAGTTACAATAACCTATTATTTAAGTAATTTTACTGCTGCACCTTCTACTAATACTGGAAGTTTAGATTTAACTGTTGGTAATGCTCAAACAACTGCATCACAAACTACTACTGTTTTAAGTGAAACAGGAATTACTGGAGCAGCATTTACATTAAAAACTGCTACATACATTCCACCATCAACAGGAGTTTATTATTTTGGATTTAAAAATGCTTCACCAGCAAATGTTTCTCTTGGAACACACGCTTTAATTGTAGATAATTTTTCAGTAACTGAAGCATTAAGTGTATCCGATTTTTTAAACTCTAAATTTTCTTTATATCCAAACCCAACTAAAGATTTAGTTACTGTTTCAACTTCAACTGATGCTGTAATTTATAATGTTGAAGTTTTAGATATGAACGGAAGAGTTGTAAAAAACAATAAATATTCTAATGTTTCTGATGTTCAAATTAATGTTTCAGATTTAACTAAAGGTTTATACATGTTAAACATAGCTTCTGATTTAGGAACAGTAAGCAAAAAACTAATTGTTGAATAATAATTCTTCTCAATTAAATTTATAAAAAAAAGTCCAGAAATTTCTGGACTTTTTTTTGACTTTTTTTTGGGATTATCTTCTACCAGAATTTCCACTTCTTCCACCAGAGTTTCCTCCTCTTTGAGAATCAGATTGTCTAGGAGATTGATTTGATTGTGATGAACGAGGTGAAGATACACTGGAATTTCTAGGACTATTATTATAATCATTATTTCTTGGTGTTGCAACAGAACGAGGATTACTATTAGTTGTACTTCTAGGTGAATCATTGTAATCACTATTTCTTGGCGATGCTACAGAACGAGGATTACTATTAGTTGTACTTCTAGGTGAATCATTGTAATCACTATTTCTTGGTGTTGAAACAGAACGAGGATTACTATTAGTTGTACTTCTTGGTGAATCATTGTAATCACTATTTCTTGGTGTTGCAACAGAACGAGGATTATTATTAGTTGTACTTCTAGGAGAATCATTGTAATCGCTATTTCTTGGCGATGCTACAGAACGAGGATTATTATTAGTTGTATTTCTTGGATTCAAATTAGTATCACTATTTCTTGGAGTTGCTACTGAACGAGGATTATTTGCATTAGTATTTCTTGGAGATTCATTAAATGAAATATCATTTCTTGTAGTACCAACAGTTCTAATATTTCTAGTTCTATCAAGTTCATATCTATTGGCATATCCTGAATTTCTTCTTTCAAATGAATAATTTGGATGTTGTCTTTCATAACCATTTCCTCTTCGGCTATAATAATTATTGTATGCTACACCACATCTTCTATAATTTACATAATTATAGTTGTGACTAAAGTTTATAAACAAACCAATATGACTTCTGTATCTGAATATTGGAAAAGGATTCCAAGCATAATAATATGAAGGATAATAATCCCAATACCATGAAGAACAATATGGTCTGTAATATGGAGTCCAGAAATAATCATAAATTATTGGTGTACTCACATAAACTGGTTCGTAAATATAATTGCTTCCATACATATATACATCTCCAACTATTTGCACCTGAACTCTATTATTACTGTCTTTTTCAACTTCTACAGTTGCTACATCTTGAAAAGTATCTCTTCCTAAAACTGATTGCACCACAATTAAATGTGTTCTTCCTTCAACTGTTTCAATTACTCTTAAATAATCTACTTTATTATCATTGTTTAAATCTAAATTTGAAATTTGATTTTTTGGATCATTCAATCGGTTTTCAAAATCTTCTAAATCTCGTGAATCACCAAAAATTGAAGCAACTGCTCTCAAATCTAGATTATCACTAATCTCTGAACTTGAAGCGTTTACCGTAGTTCTGTCTTGTGCAAAAGAGCTTATAAATAGAAAGCTCATAAGTGTCGAAAATAATATTTTACTCTTCATAATAGTGTGTGTTAAATAGTTAATAATAGCATTTTCATTCATAATCCAATTTTTGTGCCAATAATTGTCATTTACAATTCATTAACAATTAATAATTGTATTTTAGCAGCTTTAATAAATTTTATTATGAATAAGTTAGCTTTAGTAGTATTAGTTTGCATAATTATTATTGGATGTAAACCTTCTCAAATAAAAAGCGAGAAATTTTTCACGTCAGTTAAGATTGACACTATTTTAAAAGATAAAATTAGCATCAGACCAATCACAGTATCGTCTGATATGGTTTGGTATGCAGCTGATAAAAACAGAGTAGGTTTTCAAAGTTTGACTAATGCAGCCAAAATGGAACGTTCATTAAAAAAAGATACTTTAAAAATGGAGTTTAGAAGTATTGCACAAACTACAAATTCGATTTTTATTCTTACTGTAGGAAATCCTGCTTTGTTATATAAATTCTCCAAAGATTTAAAACAAAAAAAACTTGTTTATGAAGAAAATCATGAAAAAGTTTTTTATGATAGTATGCAATTTTGGAACGATCAAGAAGGTATTGCTTTTGGTGATCCTATAGAAAATTGTTTATGTATAGTAATAACCCGAGATAGTGGCGAAACCTGGAATAAAATAGATTGTAAAAATTTGCCAAAAGTCATCAAAGGTGAAGCAGCATTTGCAGCAAGCAATACTAATATTATTATTAAAGGAAACAATACTTGGTTGGTTTCTGGAGGAAAAAAATCTAGAGTTTTCTTTTCACCAGACAAAGGCGTTTCTTGGAAAGTTTATGAAACACCTATTGCCCAAGGAGAATCTATGACAGGAATATTTTCAGCCGATTTTTACAATGATAAAATTGGATTTATTGTTGGTGGAAATTATGAAAAGCCAACTCAAAATTTTCAAAATAAAGCACTTACCACTAATGGTGGAAAATCTTGGATATTAGTTGGAGAAAATGCAGGTTTTGGATATGGCTCTTGTGTTCAATTTGTGCCAAATAGTAATGGTAATCAATTGGTTTCAGTAGGAGCAAGTGGGCTTTTTTATTCTAAAGATAGAGGCACAACTTGGAAACAGTTTAGTACAGATTCAACATTATATACAATTAGATTTGTAAACGAATCAACAGCAATTGCAGCAGGAAAAGATAAGATTGTAAAAATAGTATTTAGTTTTTAATAGTTAATTTTCAAAATTTACAATTAAATAAAAAAACGATTTTAAGTAAAAATCGCTTTTTTACTTTTTATGAAATTTTAAGTAATCTATGAGCTATCGTCCAATTTTTTTATCGCGGTATTGTTGCAATAATTTTTTACTAAACTCTTCTTCTGCTTTTTTTAGTTTTAAAATTTTTACTGATGGCAAAATTGTTTTTAAGCTTGTAACAAACTTTTTTCTTAAAAGATGCAATTCATCTTCGGTAGATTCCATTTGATTTAAAATTGAAGTTGCTTCTTTTTCACCCAAATTATCGTTACTTTCAATTCTATCTTTATAGCTTTTAATTTTATCTTTTCTTAAATCCATTTGCTTGTCTTCAAAAGCATTGTAGAGTGGCCAAAATTTGGCTGCTTCGTCAGGAGTTAAACTCAACTCGGTAGTTATATAAGCTACTTTTAGTGATTTTATTTGCTCTTTTTTTTCTTGAAATCGTTCTCTAAATTTTCCTGGTTGCGCATAAGTTGCTACAGAAATAAGTAGCGCAAATACTATTGTTAATTTAAAATTTTTCATAAAATGAATTTTAATTTGTAATATAATTTTCAATTTCGGCAGTATTATAAAGTGCTTCTTCTATTGTTTTTTCATCAAATGATCCTGTAACGTCTATTTTATCAATATCTTCTTTTTCTAATAAATTTATAATATCATCATCTGATAATGTAGAATGATACGATAAATAATTTTCAATTTCAGTACTATCGGTTGCTGCAATATCTTTAAACCGATTTGCTAATGGTAATGATAATGATAACACAATTACGGCAGCAACAGAATATAACCAACGTTTGTTTTTATCCCAAATCGAAATTACTTTAGGTTGTTTTTTAGTTAATTGTGATGTTGTTTTATTAGAAAAATCATCAAAGTAATGTTCCGGAATAATAAATCCACTTCTTATTTTGGGTTCGTTATCTAATTTAAAATTATTCATATTCATAAGACAATATTTATTGCAAATGGTTTAATTAACATTCATGTATTTTTCAATTTTTTTTACAGCATGAAAATAGGATGCTTTTAATCCTCCAACTGTTGTACCTAATATTTCTGATATTTCTTCGTATTTTAATTCTTCAAAGTATTTCATTTTAAATACCAATTGTTGTTTCTCTGGTAGTAAATTTATTGCTTTTTGAAGTTTTAATTGAACTTCGTTTCCGTCAAAATATTCATCGGCTTTTAAATTTTCTACTATTTTGCTTTGCATTGCCTCAGTAGTTGTGGCATTACGTTTTGCCTTGGCGTTAATAAAGGTTATTGCTTCATTCGTTGCAATTCGATACATCCATGAAAACAGTTTACTATCTCCTTTAAATCCATTTAAATATTGAAATACTTTAATGAATGTGTTTTGTAAAACATCATCTGTATCATCATGATTTAAAACTATATTTCTAATATGATTATATATTGGACGTTGATAATCGCGCATAAGTTTTTGAAACGCACTATTTTGCGTTTCTGGGTTCAATAAATCTTTAATGAAATCCTTTTCTTCTTGCAAAACGATTATTTATCTATTGGAATAAAGATATAGGAAAAGGTTTAATCTAATATTAATAAAATATAGGTTTTTTTAAAAACTCTAAAAATAAACATAACTACCTACGGAAATGCTACTTTTGAAGAATCTATTGCAGCTTTTAAAACAGGTTTTTTGGGAACTATTTTTGTAAAAACGGGAATATAAATTTCAGTTATCCATTTAGATGGTTGTTTAATATCACTAATTCCTTTATTGTAAACTTCAATTATTTGTTGGGTATTATTTTTAACCAAATTATTTTTAATAATATAGTTTTCAGTAGCCATCCAAGCTTTTTGAGTATGCAAATAATCTCCAATTAGCGTTGTTTTTACTGCTGTGTAAGGTTTCATATTTGCCCATTCAATATCGCTTCCTGAGGTAAAATGTAGTGAATCTTTAACTGCAATACAAACAGACAAACTTATTAAATCATTTATTTTATCATATTTATCGTAAATAATAAATGGTTTTCCGTTCATCACTATTTTATTTTTTTCGAAGAAATTTTTCAATTTAGGAACCATTATTTTAAGGTTTTTTGAAACACTTTTTTCTCTACAAATTACAGATTGTTTTAAATAAAATCCACCTTGTCTATTTACAATTCCGTTTACTTTAATCGAATGTGTATTAATTTCATAATCTAAAGTTTTATTTAAGTTTTCTAGACTCTTTTCATAAGTATCTGCAACGGTATTATTAATTCCGCCATTAAAAATGGCCAATATTTTAGATTTAAAGTCTAGTTTTCCTTTACTTCTAAAGGTTACTTTTGTGCCACCAATAGAATCTTTAAATTTCCAAGAAATTTCTGAAACCTCATTATTTAATGTCATTCTTTGAGAAATGCTATCGTTTTCTTTTACAAAAAGTGTTTTTAAATTACCATAACTATCATTTCCATTCCAAGAGCAAAAAGCACCTTTACCGGATGTTGTTTCTGGATAAATAAACTGAATATTAGAATCTTCAACAATCCAAGACCCAAAGGTTTCCCAATTTCTATAATCATTTACATAATTAAATATTGTTGCTTTTGGAGTTTTAATTAATTTACTTGTAGTGATATTAAAATTCGCTTTTTGAGTTGATACAAATACCGAAAGCCCTATAAATAGGAGCAGTATTAATAGCAAAAGATATTTAAGAATTCTCATTACAATTTAAAAAATGGTCTGACGTAAAAATAGCAAAATAATGTTACCGTTTAACGGATATTATTTGTAGAATTTTTTTTTTAGGAACTTAATGTTTAAAAAATATTTTAATTAAAAATAGAAGAAGAATAAAAAGAATAAAACCAATTAAAACCCAATAACTGCCTTTATAAAATTTCTTGTGCAAATCTTTATCTCCTTTGTAAGCATATACAATTGCAATAATAAAAGTTACCAAAAAAAATGCTGCAAAAATCCATTGTCCTCTACTAAACATAGTATAATTTTATTTTTCAACAAAAATAGTTAATTGTTTTTGAATAATGTTTTGAAACTTATTGCAAATCTTTATATTTTTAGATTCTAAATTAAACCAAAATAATGCAAAATAAACTTAACGCAGTAAAAGAGTTTCACACAGCTTATTTATTAGGATATAGTGAAACTATAAAAGCAAGTTTGGGAGAATCTAAAAACCTACTTCGCTATAATTTAATGAAAGAAGAAAACGAGGAATACCTTGAAGCTGTTAATAACAATGATATTGTTGAAATTGCCGATGCACTTGGCGATATGCTTTACATTCTTTGTGGAACAATTATTGAACATGGATTGCAGGATAAAATTGAAGCTGTTTTTAATGAAATTCAACTTAGTAATATGAGTAAACTTGGCGATGATGGAAAACCAATTTATAGAGAAGATGGTAAAGTAATGAAAGGTCCAAATTATTTTAAACCTAATTTTGAAGATATTTTGAAATAAATATTAAATAAAAAGGAGTGATTTTTTTTTAAAATCACTCCTTTTTATTTAAACTTTCACCGTCCAACTAAAAGTATCAACAGCAAGTTTATATTGAATTTTTGTTAATTTTTCTTTTAACTGAATTGCAAATGAATTTTCAATTTTAGGTAATTGATATTCAGCTCCTTGATAAGAGAATGCTACAATTGGGCTAACAACTGCTGCTGTTCCTGCACCAAAAATTTCTTTTAAACTACCGTTTTTTGCAGCTGTTACCAATTCTTCTACAAGTACAGAACGAACTTCTACTTTCATTCCGTCACGTTTTGCCAAATCAATTAAACTTTTTCGTGTAATGCCATCAAGAATTCTTTCGCTAGTTGGTGCGGTATATAAAGTGTCGTTTATTCTAAAAAAAACATTCATTGTTCCTGCTTCTTCTAGTTTTGTATGGGTTGCATCGTCAGTCCAAATTATTTGCTGATAACCTTGTTCGTTTGCCAACTTTGTTGGATAAAACTGTGCCGAATAATTTCCAGCAGCTTTTGCAGCACCAATGCCACCATTGGCTGCACGACTATAATGTTCGGCAATAATTACTTTTACCTCTCCAGAATAATAGGATCTAGCTGGCGATAAAATTATCATAAATCTATATTGACTTGATGGTTGAGCAATTACTCCTGAACCAATTGCTATCATAAATGGTCTTATGTAAAGCGTGTTTCCAACTCCTTTTTTAACCCACTTATCTTCAATATTTAATATCGTTTTTAATCCTTCTATAAAAATGTCTTCAGGAATTTCGGGCATTGCCATTCTAACTGCTGATTTATTAAATCGAATAAAATTTTCATCTGGTCGAAACAACCAAACAGCATCATTATCATCTTTATAAGCTTTCATTCCTTCAAAAATTGCTTGTCCGTAATGAAAAACTTTTGCCGAAGGATCAATCATAAAAGGTTCGTATGATTTTATTATTGGTTTTTGCCATGAACCATCTTTAAAATCGCAAACAAGCATGTGATCTGTAAAAACATTTCCAAAAGCAAGGTTTTCAAAATCGATGCTTTCAATTTTAGACGAAGTTGCTCTAACTATATCGATTTCGAGAGTATTATTCAAACTCATTTAAGTAGTGTTTAATTAACAAAAAACTATTTAAACAACTGA
>JAYTPS010000460.1:0-5241 GCA_043747155.1 Flavobacterium sp.
TGAGTTAATTGCTGATACAGAAGTTGAAGCAGAAATTACCGCTACAGAAAATGAATTAATTCCTGATACAGAGATTGAAGCACCATTGATTGCCGAAGCCGATCAAGAAAAAGTTTTAGAAGTTGAAGATCTTGTTGGAGAACAAATTACAGAAACTCCAAAAAAAGTTCCAACAATTGAAAATATTATTGAACTTACTGATGAGCAAGTTGCTGACGACACTTTAGAAATTCAAAACGAAAGTGATGTTGCAATGAACGCAATTGCAAATGCAAATGCCGAGGAAAGTGAAGATGAAACAGTAAAAGGTCGACATGACATTCCGTTACAAGATTATGAAGCTTTACCAATGGAAAAATTGGTTGAAGAGTTAGAGCTACTTGTTGCAACAGTTCAAGTAATGTCAGTTAGAGAACATGTAGAAGAAATAAAAAAAGCATTTTTGTCCAAATACCACCATTTTATGGATGAGAAAAAAGACGAATTTCATGCTGAAAATCCAGATACAACTGAAGACTTTTATTATAGTTTTCCTTTAAAAACAAAATTTGACACTTTATACAATCAATATAGAGACAAGAAAAATGTTCATTTTAAATCACTTCAAAATGATTTGAAATCGAATTTAGAAAATAGATTGTCATTAGTTGAAGAATTGAAAAATCTAATAAACAATCCATCAGGCAATATTTCTAATTCGCTAAAACAGTTAACTGATATAAGAGAACGTTGGAAAGTTGCTGGTCCAATTCCAAAGGACAAATACAATCATGTTTGGAATAATTTTCATTTTCATATAGAAAATTTTTATGATTTTTTGCACCTGGATAGAGAAGCAAGAGATATTGATTTTAAAATTAATTTAGAACAAAAACAAAAAATTATAGCACGTGTTGCCGAATTGGTAAATGAAGCAGATATCAATAAATCATTTCGTGAATTGCAAGATTTACATAAAATTTGGAAAGAAGATATTGGACCAGTTTCAAGAGAAAATCGTGAAGATATTTGGAAACAATTTAGTGAATTGACCAAACAAATGCATGATAAGCGCGAATTATTTTATGAAGGATTTAGAGCAAAAGAAACCGATAATCTTGAAAAGAAAAACGGAATTATAGCCCAATTACAAGTTTTATCTCAAGAAAAAGTAGATTCACATCAAGCATGGTTAAACCAAATTGTAAAAGTTGAAGCACTACGCAATGAGTTTTTTGTAACTGGAAAAGTTCCTAGCGAAGTAAACGAAGCAACTTGGGCTTCATTTAAAACAACTGTTAGAGATTTTAATGTTTTGAAAAATTCTTTTTATAAAGAAATTAAGAAAGACCAAAATGATAATTTAAGCAAAAAACAAGCTTTGGTTGCAAAAGCAAATGAACTAAAAGAAAGTGAAGATTTTGCTGGTACAACTGTAATAATGAAGCAAATTCAAGATGAATGGAAATTGGTTGGGCATGTTCCACGAAAATTTTCAGATTCACTTTGGAAAGAATTTAAAGCAGCTTGCAATCACTACTTTGAACGTTTAAAAGACACTAAAAAAGAAGAAAACGCAGAAGAAGTTGCCAGTTTTGAAAAGAAAAAAGAATATCTAGAAGGTTTACGTTCTTTTGTGTTAGTTGGTGATCATAAAACCGATTTAGATGCTATTAAAGTTCACATAGAAGCATGGAAAACGTTAGGGAAAGTTCCTTTTAATAGAAGACATATTGAAGGAAAATTCAATAAAATTTTAGACGCATTATTTGAAAAATTAAGTTCCAGCAAAAAAGAAAGTGATCAATTGCGATTTGCGAATCGCTTAGATAATATTTCAGGATCTGAAGACAGCAGAAAACTTGATAATGAAAAAATCTTTATCATGAGAAAGATTGAAGAAGTTCAACATGAAATTTTTCAGTTAGAAAACAATATTCAATTTTTTCAAAATACTAAGAACGCTAAGAAAGAAAACTCAATAGTTACCGAAGTTAGAAAAACTATAGAAAAACATAAAGAAGAATTAATTACTTGGAAATCTAAATTAAAACAAATTAGAAATTTAAATAAATAATTAATGAAGCTCACATTTTAGTGAGCTTTTTTTATAGTATTACAATTCATTTAGAATAGTAATTATTGTTTTAAATTTAAGTTTATTTTTATATTTCATTCTTACCTTTGCAAAAAATACAAGTTATGTCAATTATATATTTAGGATATCATTTTACAGTTGAACCAAAAGAATTGGGTTCAGAAATTTTAATTGCAGAACTTGGCGAAAAACCATTTGAAAGTTTTATCGAAACAGAAACTGGTTTTAGTGCTTTTATTCAAAAAGATTTATGTACTGATGACGTTCTTGAAGATATTTACATTTTAAGTTCTAACGAGTTTCAAATTTCATATACAATTGAAGAAATAGATCAAGTAAATTGGAATGAAGAATGGGAAAAGAATTTTGAATCTATCGATGTTGACGGTAAATGCCATGTTCGTGCACCATTTCATCCAAAAACTAATGCCGAATTTGATATTATAATTGAACCTAAAATGAGTTTTGGAACTGGTCATCATGAAACAACACATATGATGATACAACATCTTTTAGAAATAAATGTCGAAGGAATGAAAACTTTAGATATGGGCTGTGGTACTGCAATTTTAGCAATTCTAGCTGAAATGAAAGGAGCAAAACCAATAGACGCAATAGATATTGACAATTGGTGCTACTTAAATTCAATAGAGAATGCAGAAAGAAATAATTGCAATCAAATAACCGTTTATGAAGGTGATGCTACATTATTAAAAGAAAGAAAATACGATTTAATAATTGCAAACATTAACCGTAATATTTTATTGAATGATATGCAAACTTATGTAGATTGCTTAAATTTATATGGCACAATACTTTTTAGCGGATTTTATACTGAAGATATTACTTTTATAGACGATTCATGTACTTCTAAAGGTTTAACATTCGTTAAACAAATTGAAAGAAACAATTGGGTATCGTTGAAATATACAAAAAATAATTAATTTTGTATACACTTACATAATAAAATAATAGATTAAAAATGAGTACAATAGAAAAAGTTCAAGAAGAAGTTTTAGTTATAGAACAAGTTGCAATTAATAATGAAATTGTGCTCTTTAATGATGATGTAAACACTTTTGATCATGTAATTGAAACTTTGATAAAAGTTTGTGAACATTCATCTGAACAAGCAGAACAATGTGCAATTTTGGTACATTATAAAGGAAAATGTACTGTAAAAACTGGTTCGTTTGATGAATTAAAACCTCAGTGTTCTTCATTACTAGAAGCAGGTTTAAGCGCAGAAATTGTATAAAAAACCTCGTTTATTTCTAAACGAGATTTAATTTATTTGTAAAAAATTTAGTTTGCTCTTGTTAAAACTGTAATATCTATAAAAGTTTCACCAGCATCTGTATATGTTTCATATACTTTTAAAGTTGTATTAGATAATTCTTGAATTTGTACTGTAGTGCTACCTGAACCATCTGTAGTTGTTAAGTTGTTTCCAGATTTATTGTAAGTACCTGTTGTATTAAAAACTGTACAATTAGAGGAATGACTTTTAGTTATATAAGTTCCATCAGTTTTAAATTCAACATTGTCTTTTGCACAACCTGCTTGATGAGAATACAATACCAATTCTTCGGTAGCACCAACTTTTTCTCCAGTTTTAAATAATTCCCATTTACCAACAATGTTTCCTGATGTTGCAGATCCAGCATCATCTTTACTACAAGAAGATAAGTTTACCAAGTGCCAAAATCGACACAAATAATAAAATTGTTTTTTTCATTTTTTAATTGTTTTAAAGTTTATGCAAATAAAAGAAAAATAGCACACTTTTTAATAGAAATTAATAATTTTTAATGAGGTAATTTATCCTTGTATATTCCATAAAGAAAAGTTCCTAATAAAGCTCCAATTAAAATTACACCAACACTAATAAATCCTGAACCAAGCAAAATAAAAATTGGTCCCGGACATGCACCAACCATTGCCCAACCAAGCCCAAAAAACAATCCACCAATCCAATAACGAAAAGTGCCTTTTTCTTTAGGTTGAATTTCAATTGGATTTCCATCAATATCTTTAATTCTATTTTTTTTAATTAACTGAATTCCAATAACTCCTGTAATAATTGCACACATTATTATACCATACATATGAAACGAATCAAATTGAAACATTTCATAAATTCTATACCAAGAAACAGCTTCCGATTTAGTTAATACAATACCAAAAACAAATCCTACAAATAAATATTTAATTAAATTCATAAATCAATTATTAAAAAATTAATGGAAAAACAAAATGTGCCATTATCAAACCGCCTATAAAAAAACCTATAACCGCTTTTAATGATTGCATTTGAAAATTACTTAAACCCGAAATTGCATGACCAGATGTGCATCCACCAGCATAACGAGATCCAAAACCAATTAATAATCCTCCAACCAATAAAATTAAAATCATTTTTGGAGAACTTAAAGCATTTAAACTAAAAATAGTATCTGGCAATAATTTAGAATTTGGAGCATCAATACCTAGTTTTTCTAATTTTGCAACCGTTATTGGATTTAAACTTACATTAGAATCGTCATTTAAATAATTCGTTGCAAAAAAACCACCAAGCATAGCACCTAAAACTACAACTAAATTCCATCGTTGTGATTTCCAATCCCAATCGAAAAAAGAAACTCGCTTTCCAACGCCAGTCATAGAACAAAGACTTCTAAGGTTAGAAGACATTCCAAACACTTTTCCAAAGTAATTTAATGTAAGCATTATCAATCCTATTAATATTCCCGATAGTGACCAATGCCATGTTTGTGAAAAAAAACTCATCTTTTTATTTTTTACAAAAATATAGATAGTGGTTTGATATTTGATAATTATTTTTCATATTTGAATAAAAAAATTAAAATAAAATTATTTTTACACTATGAAAACCTTCAATACACTAGTAATTTTAACTTTCCTACTATTTTTTTCATCTTGCGGTAGCATAAAATCAACAATAATGAACGTTGATAATAATGCTAAAAAACCTGCAATAAAAAACAATGCTTTTGTTATTTCAGAGTATAGCAATGATTCTAAATATGGTTACAATAATAATTATCCAATAAATGTTGGGTTTGAAAACGAAAAATTTTCAATAAAAAATATTGCCTATTTTTTCAATGCTTTAGAAGGAAAAAATGGCGAAAAATTTACTT
>JAYTPS010000461.1:0-4304 GCA_043747155.1 Flavobacterium sp.
GCGACGGATTAATATTAGCAATTGATCAAGCATGTATGTCTAAAAATGCTGTGACAAATGAATTAACTACTTGGGAAAAAAATAATATTTCAACATTTGAAGAATTGCCATACACCGTTGCACACGAATTGATACATTATGAACAATCTGGTATGGCATCAAGTTCTACATTATTAAAAGCAGCAATAAAAGAAGGAATGGCCGATTTTATTGGTGAATTAATTTCGGGTAAAACTGCCAATGACCGATTGCAGATTTATTCTAAAGGTAAAGAAAAAATTATTTGGGAAGCGTTCAAAAAAGAAATGTTGCAAAATGATGCCAGTAATTGGATTGCAAATGCTGATCAAGAAACCGAAGAAAAACCAGCAGATTTAGGGTATTGGGTTGGTTATAAAATTTGTAAAGCATATTATAACCAAGCATCAGATAAAAAGAAAGCAATTCATGACATGCTCAACATTCAAGATTATGAAAAGTTTTTAGAAGAAAGCAAATTAGATTTAGATTTGAAATAATAACTTAAAACTAACAATTATGAAAAATATCACAACACTATTATTTGCAACATTATTATTTGTATCCTGTAACCAACAAAAAACTAAAACTATGGAACCAAAAGCCAACGAACAATTGATAAAAACCTATTTTAAACATTTTAATAATCACGATTGGAAAGCAATGGCACAATGTATACCGAAACTGCCGATTTTAAAGATCCAACGCTTGGTGCAGGAATTGTAAAACAAACTCACAAACAAATTATTGATAAATATTCTGAACTGAATAGTGTCTTTCCAGATTTGAACGATAAAGTAATTGCTACTTATCCATCTGGAGATAATCATATTATTGTAGAATTTGTTTCAAGCGGAACTGCGCCAGATAATTCTAAATTTGAGTTGCCAATATGTACTATTTTCACAATTGAAAACGGATTGATAACCAAAGATTTTACTTATTTTGATAATTTTCAAGAGTAAAATAAAAAAAATCTCTTTCCATTTTTACAATTTTATTAACAGTAAATATTTTAAATTTACACAAAATAAGTTCCTCTAAACTTTAAATAAAAGAAATTATGATATCACTTGTAGTAAAATTAGTCACGCTTCTTGTTACCGTTTTAGTTCAATTAATTTTTTAAAAAATATATGAAAAAAATTTTATTTTTTTTTATAATTACAACTTTTTCGTTTGGACAAACTCAAAATCAAAAAGTTAAAGTACTACTTCTTGGAACGTTTCATTTTGGCGCAACTTCAGACAGAAACTCAACAAAATTTGATGATTTATTTTCAGAAAAACGACAAAAAGAATTGGATTCATTAGCTCATAAACTAAATGCTTTTGGCGTTGATAAATTCTTTGTAGAAAACCAGTTTTCTGAGCAAAAACAAACTGAAGAATTGTTTGCAAAATATAAAGCTAAAGAAATTACTAACGAAAAAACTCTGAAAAACGAAATTTTTCAAATAGCTTACAGAACAGCAGTTTTGAATAATGCTAAACTTGTAGCTGCTGATTTTGAACAAGAATTACCTTATGACAAAATAAAGGAATATGAGATGAAGCACAATGACGATAAAGATAGTCCATATTCGTTTTTTGATGCTGAATATCCTTTTAAAGAAAAAAGAAAAAAACTAGTAGAAGTTTCGTTAATGGATTATTACATCCAGCTAAATAATTTATATTCTAGACAAGCTACAATGTATGACTATCTTCATTACGCTTTAGCTTATGGTGAGGATAATGATTTTACAGGTGAAAATTTTACAAGTGTTTTATATGACCGAAATTTGAAAATATTTACAAATATTCTTCGTAACATTGATTTGAAAACTGACAAAACTATAGTAGTATTGATGGGTGCAAGTCATACCGCTTTTTTAAGGCAATTTTTTGAAAATCATCCTTATTTTGAAATTGTAGAGTTAGAAACAGTCTTTAAATAAATTATGGCTTGCAAGAATTGTAATGCGACTATAAATGATAAATTTTGTTCTAATTGCGGACAAAAATCATCTGTTGGCGAATTAAATTTACAAGATTTGTTCCACGAGCTTTGGCATTCTTTTACACACACCGATAAAGGAATTTTAAAACTTGTTAAAGATTTATTTCTTAATCCTAAACAAGTTTATTTAGGTTATTTTTCTGGTCAACGAAAAACTTATTTTAGTCCTGTAACTTTCTTTTTAATTTCTGCTACTCTTCTTATTCTTATTGGCGAAAAAATTTTTGATTATGAAGATTATGTTCATCGAATTACAAGTCCAAATGGGTACAACGAATTTGGTAGGTATGCATTTGCAACGACTAAATTCAATACTTTAATTACGCTTCCATTTACAATAACACTTACTTGGTTAATTTATAGGAAACAATTTAATTTAGCTAAAAATATTGTCTTTTGGCTTTACTTTCATGGACTACTGTTTACATTTCAAATTATTATTTCACCTCTTTGCTTCGCTTTTATTTTTCAAAAAGAAATAATTGACACTATTTTTGTTTTTGTTTCCTATGGATTTATTTTTTGGCATTTATTAGCAGTTTTCACTAGTAAAAGAATAATTGATTATATAATTGTATTTCTTGTAGTAAACTTTTTTCATATTATAAATAACTTAATAACAGGATATAATTTATTTGAAGAAAAAGTTTTTGAAATCACTAAAACTAAAAACATTATGGAATTAATATTATATTTTTATGGACAATAAATTTCAATTATGAATTATAACATTTGTAAAAACTGCGAAAATACATTTGATGCAAATTTTTGCTCCAACTGCGGACAAAAAAACAATACCAAACGATTGGATTGGAATTATATTTTGGACGAAATTAAATATACTTTTCTTCACATAAATGGTGGTTTAATTTATACCTGTAAAGAATTGCTAACTCGTCCTGGCGATATGGTTAGAGAGTTTATTGAAGGCAAACGTGTAAAACATTATAAACCAATTTTATTAGTATTTGTACTTGCTGGAATTTCAACTTTATTATTACACTTTAATGGTGATTTACTTATTTTTGAGAAAATGAATGCCTCAAACAATAAGACAGCTTTTAATCCTAAAGATTTTATTAATTTTTTTACTAAATACAATACCTACATTCAATTGGTATCAATTCCGATAATATCAATTTGTACTTGGTTAGCGTTTAAAAAATGGGGTTATAACTACATTGAAAATATAATAATAAATTCGTTTGTTATTTCCCAATTACTTCTTATTGGTATTTTATCAACTCCAATAAAGTATTTACTTATTGGAAATAGTTTTTATATATTGATAAACTCAGTAATAGGTTTTGGATCTTTTGGATTTTCGATATGGCTTTATCTAAAGTTGTATAAAGATAAAAATTTGGGATCTATAATTTTAAGAATGTTGCTTAGTACGGTTATTTTTATACTACTATTTATCTTAATTATAATTTTGATAGTAATTGTAGGATTTATGACTGGTCATTTTCACAAAAATTAAATTGGGTTGTATTCAATAGCTTTCCAATCTTTAGAAAGTAAATCTATAAATTGATAATGCACTTTGTCGCCTTTATCAAAATCTCCGTTTTTATTAATATCTTCAATGGTTCTAAAATATAATCTGTTTTGAGATTCTATAACATTCCAATCTATTAATTCTTGATAAGCATTAGATAATTTAGTGAAATTTTTACCAGAGACATCACTAATATATAGGTTTTTAATATCGTTGCTATCTAGTTTTTCGTCTTTATTAGAATCCATATCTTCTAGAACATAAACCAATAACTGCTTTTTAGTTTTATCTGCTATTGTTTTTAAATAAGTAACTCTTTCAATTAAAACTGGTTTGTCAGTTAAAACAGTTAGCGAATCAGAACCAATTTCTTGAAATTTAAAGTTGCTTAAATAACCTGTTATTTCAAATTCACTTGAGTTAGAAACTACAAAACTTTCTTTCTCTGAACCCGAATATTTTATTTTAGAACGACTATCCGAAATACTAAACTCGCCAACAGGAAAAATTAAAAAAGATGTTCCTTCCATTTGAAGTGGCAAATCGGCTAATAAGATTTTGCCTACCTCAGCTTTTACTTCTTCTTTTTCTTTAGAATTGTTTTCGTAAATAACTTTAGGTTTTTCAACTTCTTCTTTACAACTTACTAAAATAATAAAAAAGGAAAGTAAAATATATTTAGATATGTTTTTCATAATAGTAAAATTTATAAAATCAAAAATAGTGAAATATTTCTACAATCTTGCCGTCAGTTTCAGATTAAAAACTCGCGTTGTCATGTAG
>JAYTPS010000462.1:0-7357 GCA_043747155.1 Flavobacterium sp.
ATTTGGTAAAAAAGGTTTTTCCAAAGATAATTTCAAGAAAATCTTGAGAGTTATTGAATAATTTATAATAATTATAATTTTTTGAAAGCAACTTGTCAAAAATATTTTCTCAACTTTAAACAACCATCAGGAACATCTCGTGGTGTTTTAACAAAAAAAGAAACTTGGTTTATCATTCTAGAAAGCAAAGGTAAAAAAGGAATAGGTGAGTGCGGAATTTTAAGAGGATTGAGTATTGATGATAGAGATGATTATCATGAAAAATTAAATTGGACATGTAAAAATATTCATCTTGGAGAAGAAAAATTATGGCAAGAATTGATAGAATTTCCTTCAATTCAATTTGGTATTGAAATGGCTTTTCAATCCTTAAAAAGTGAAAATCCGTTTCTTTTATTTCCATCAAATTTTACAAATGGCACAGAGTCAATTGCAATAAATGGTTTGGTTTGGATGGGAGAAAAGCAGTTCATGAAAGATCAAATAGAAGATAAAATTGCACAAGGATTTAGTTGCATAAAATTAAAAATTGGAGCATTAGATTTTCAAAAAGAATTAGAATTATTACACTATATAAGACAAAATTTTGACGATAAAACTATAGAAATTCGATTAGATGCTAACGGTTCTTTTAATGAAACTTTAGCTTTATATAAATTAAATCAATTATCTGGTTATAAAATACATAGCATTGAACAACCAATTGCAAAAAACAATACTGACACAATGTCAGAGCTGTGTAAAACCTCGCCATTTCCAATAGCTCTTGATGAAGAGTTAATAGGAGTTTTTACTTTAGAAAAAAAAGAGCAATTGTTAAAAAAAATTATGCCTCAGTACATCATATTAAAACCAAGTTTTGTTGGTGGTTTTCGTGGTGCCAACGAATGGATTAATCTTGCACAGAAATACAATATTGGTTGGTGGATAACTTCTGCCTTAGAAAGTAATATTGGATTAAATGCAATTGCACAATGGACATTTCTGCAACAAAATAAAATGTATCAAGGATTAGGAACTGGAGGATTATATTCTAATAATTTTGATTGTCCGCTTGAAGTTGAAAAAGGTCAATTATGGTATCGAAAAAATTTTAATTGGCAAGTTGATTTTAGTTAATAAAGTGTTTTAATAAAATAATAAATCAACATTTTTATTTATTTTAGCCAATCAATTTATAGGTATGATTTCTGAAACACAATTCCTAAACGAGTTACAACTTATTATATCGAATGCTATTCGAGAAGATGTTGGCGATGGTGATCATTCTTCATTAGCATGTATTCCATCAAATGCTCAAGGTAAAGCTAAACTATTAGTAAAAGATACCGGAATTATAGCTGGTGTTGAATTTGCCAAAATGGTTTTCAATTATGTAGATAAAAATTTAAAAATAGAAACTTTTATCCATGATGGAAGTCAAGTAAACTATGGCGAAATAGTTTTTAATGTTTCAGGAAGTTCGCAATCTATTTTAAAAGCAGAAAGGTTAGTATTAAATTCAATGCAAAGAATGAGTGCAATAGCTACTAAAACTAAGAAATTTGTTGATTTATTAGAAGGTACTAATACCAAAGTTCTTGATACTCGAAAAACTACTCCAGGTTTTAGAGCATGCGAAAAGTGGGCAGTAAAAATTGGTGGCGGCGAAAACCACAGATTTGCATTGTATGATATGATAATGTTAAAAGATAATCACAACGACTTTGCTGGAGGAATTACCAATGCAATAAATAAAACCAAAGAATATTTAAAAATCAACAATAAAGAGCTAAAAATTATCGTTGAAGCTAGAAGTCTAAATGAAATTGATGAAATTCTTAAATCGGATGGAATTTATAGAATTTTAATAGATAATTTTAATTTTGAAGACACAAAGGAAGCTGTAAAACGAATAGGAACTAAATGCTTAACAGAATCTTCGGGAAATATAAATGAAAAAACCATTAGAGAATATGCCCAATGTGGAGTAAATTTTATTTCATCTGGAGCATTAACACACTCAGTTTACAATATGGATTTAAGTTTGAAAGCGATTTAAGTTTTAAGATATAAGTTTTGCGAGTTTATTCTCGAAACTTCAGAATTATTGGCAAAAATATATGAGTATAGAAATAGAAGATAAGTTATTAAATAAACCAATTCTTAGGCAATTAGTATTGTTTACAAAGAATATAAAATTGCCTTGGCTTCATGGTTTGTCTTTCTATGATTTAATGGAAATGTATATAACCGGAATCGTTGAAGGTGCAGTTTCTTATCGTGCAACCGCAATTGCATTTAGTTTTTTTATGGCATTGTTTCCGTTTGCACTTTTTATTTTAAATTTAATACCATACATTCCAATTACAGGATTTCAAGATGATTTTCTTGGTTTTGTGCAGCAAAGTGTTCCTCCAACAACCTATGATGCAATTTTTAAAATCATTAATGATATACTTCACAACAGTCATTCTGGCTTAATTTCTATTGGGTTTTTTATGGCAATTTTCCTTATGGCAAATGGAGTAAATGCTGTTCTTGGAGGATTTGAAAACTCTCAACATATTATTCATAAACGAAGATTTTTTAGACAATATTTTATTTCTGTCGCTTTGTCAATTATTTTATCTGTAATATTATTAATTACTGTTGCTTCTATAATTATTTTTGAAGTGTTTATTCAAAAAACTAAAATTCAAGATGTGCTTTCTGATAAAATTCAATTAATTGAGCTAGGTCGTTATTGCTTTGTTATTGCTATGATTTTGATTACAACATCATTATTGTTTAAATACGGAATTAAGCAACAACGAAAAACACCTTTTATAACCATAGGTTCCGTTTTTACTACAATTTTAATTATTATTTCATCTTACTCTTTTGGTATATGGGTAATAAAATTTTCAAAATACAACGAACTTTATGGTTCTATTGGTACATTATTAGTTGTTATGTTTTATATTTGGATAAATTCGATGATACTTTTATTAGGATTTGATTTGAATGCTACAATTAATAAAATAAAAGTTACTGAAATGCAAAAAGACACCAAAAACTTACAACAAAATGAGTAAAATAGTAATTTGTACACTTTTCTTTTTTCAAATAGCTTTTTCTCAAACCGTTATTGGTAGATGGAAAACAATTGATGATGAAACAGGAAAAGAAAAAGGTGTGGTTGAAATTTATGAAATGAAAGGTAAAATTTATGGTAAAATTATTGAAGTTTTAGAACCCGAGCATCGTGATAAAAAATGTGTTTTATGTAGTGGTGAAGATAAAAACAAACCAATTCTTGGATTAACATTTATTAAAGGTTTAAAAAAAGACGGAGAAGAATATAATGGAGGTCAAGTTTTGGATCCAAAAAATGGTAAACTTTATAGATGTTACATTACACTTGTAGGAAAAGATAAACTAAAAGTTAGAGGTTATGTTGGAATTTCACTTTTTGGACGAACACAATATTGGTATCGAGTTAAATAGTTATTTATATGTTACAGGTTTCGAGTTTCAAGTTATTTTGAATTAAATTAGAAATCAATTAATATTTATTCCAACAAAACCTGAAACCCAAAACCTGAAACTCGAAAACCAAAAAAAAATGCATTTCATAGAAGTAATTTTACCACTATCACTTCCAAAAACCTTTACTTATTTGGTAAGCGAAGCTGAATTTGATTACATTCAAAACGGAATGAGAGTTGCAGTGCCATTTGGAAAAAGTAAAATTTATACAGGTTTAGCAATAAATAAACATCAAAGTCCGCCAACACTCTATGTAGCCAAAGAAATTCATCAAATTCTTGATGATAAACCACTTGTAAATGATTTTCAATTGCAACATTGGCAGTGGATTGCTTCTTATTATATGTGTAAACTTGGTGATGTTTATCGTGGTGCAATGCCATCAGCATTTATTCTAGAAAGCGAAACCATAATTTCTCAAAAAAAAGGCGATAAAGTTGACGAAAGTGAATTATCTGATGATGAATTTCTAATTTATGAAGCTTTGCAACATCAAAGTTCATTGAAAGTTCAAGATATTATGACAATTCTTAACAAGAAAAATATTTTTCCTGTTGTTCATAAATTGTTAAATAAAAATGTTCTATCACTTCAAGAAGAAATTCAAGAAGAATACAAGCCAAAGCTAATTAGATATATTCGTTTAAATAATGATTATACTTTAGATTCAAATTTAATTTCTTTGTTAGATTCAATTAAAAGTAAAAAACAAAAAGATTTATTAATGCATTATTTTCAATTAAATGCACAAGAAAAAAAGCCAATTTCTGTTAAATATTTAACCGAAGTTTCAAACGTTTCAGCTACAATTGTAAAGGCATTAATTGAAAAAAATATTTTTGAAGAATATTATATACAAGAAGACAGAGTCAATTTTGATAAAAATAAAGTTGATAATAATTTAGTTTTAAGTGAAGCTCAGCAAAAAGCTTTTATAGAAATTAAAGAAAGTTTTATTTCTAAAGAAGTTTCATTACTACATGGCGTTACATCATCAGGCAAAACCGAAATTTACACTAAATTAATTGAAGAATATATTGCTCAAGGCAAACAAGTATTGTATTTACTACCCGAAATTGCTCTTACAACACAATTAGTTTCTCGTTTAACAGCACATTTTGGAAATTTAGTTGCAGTTTTTCATTCTAAATATTCCAATAATGAACGTGTTGAAGTTTGGAATCAAGTTTTAGAAAATTCACAAAAAGCTAAAATTGTAATAGGAGCAAGGTCTTCTTTGTTTTTGCCTTTTTCCAATTTAGGATTAGTAATTATTGATGAAGAACATGAACAAACCTTCAAGCAACAAGATCCAGCACCAAGATATCATGCTCGCGACGCAGCAATTGTTTTAGCACAGTTTCATAAAGCAAAAGTTTTATTAGGTTCGGCAACACCAAGTATTGAAACTTATTATAATGCTCAATCTGGTAAATTTGGAATGATTTCTGTTTCAGAACGTTTCGGAAAAGCACCTTTGCCCAAAGTTGAATTGGTAGATTTAAAAGAAAATTATTTCAAAAAAAGAATGAAAGGTCATTTTAGCTTGACTTTAATAGATGCTATTTCAGAAGCTTTAAGTTTGGGCGAACAAATTATTCTTTTTCAAAATCGTCGTGGTTTTTCACCAGTTCTAGAATGCATGACTTGTGGGCATATTCCGCAATGCACAAGTTGCAATGTAAGTTTGACCTATCATAAATTTAAAAACCAATTGCGTTGTCATTATTGTGGGTATGCTATCGCTAAATCAACCAATTGTCATGCCTGTTCTAGTGTTGATATTTCTGCCAAAGGATTTGGTACTGAGCAAATTGAATTAGAATTAGCCGAGTTGTTTCCAACAAAAAACATAAAGCGAATGGATCAAGATACAACTCGAGGAAAGTATAGTTTTGAAAAATTAATTGATAGTTTTAAAAATCGTGAAATTGATATTCTTGTAGGAACACAAATGCTTGCTAAAGGATTAGATTTTGACAATGTTTCCTTAGTTGGAATAATGAATGCCGATACAATGTTGTATCATCCTGATTTTAGAGCGTTTGAAAGAAGTTTTCAAATGATGACACAAGTTGCTGGTCGTGCTGGTCGGTCAGATAAACAAGGAAATGTAATTATACAAACTTACAATGTAAACCATAATACAATTCAACAAGTTACCAATAATGACTATGAAGCAATGTATAAAGAACAACTTTATGATCGACAAATTTATAAATATCCTCCTTATTTCCGTTTGATAAAGTTGACTTTAAAACATAGAGATTTTGATAAACTAAAAGAAGGTTCAATGTGGATGTTTCAAGTATTACAACAAAACATGAAAATTCCAGTTCTTGGTCCAGAAGAACCTGGAATAAACAGAATTAGAAACGAATACATTAGAACAATAATGATTAAAATCACACAAGATTCGTCAATTGCAAACACAAAAAAAACTATTCAGAAAATTCTAAATAGTTTTGAAGTTATTCCGCAATACAGAACTATAAAGGTTACTGTAAATGTAGATTTTTATTAAGCAATAGCTAAAGCTTTTATTAAATCTTCTTTTTTATTTCGACTTAATGGAATTTTAGTTACACCAATTTCGGCAAACTTGCTGTTAAAGCGTTCTACTTTGTCAATATTAATAATATAAGATTTGTGTACTCTAATGAATTTTTCTTTAGACAAGTCTTTTTCAAAAGATTTCATTGTTGAAAGAACAAGATTGGTATCTTCCTCAGTAACAACTTTTACATAATCGCCATAAGCTTCAATCCATTTGATTTTGTTAGTAAACACTTTCAGTTTTTTAAGATTGCTCTTAATAAAGATGTGTTCACCTTCTTCTTCATGGTTGTCTTGACGTAACATATAAAGGTCTAATGCTCTTTTTACAGAAGCATTAAAACGTTCTAATATAATTGGTTTCTGAAGATAGTCAGTAGCGTCATAGTCAAATGCTTTTAAGGCATATTCCGCTTTTGAAGTGATAAAGATTACTTGAGGTTTAATTTTTAAACCATCAATAAAATCAAAACCACTAATTACTGGCATTTCAACATCAAGAAAAATTAAATCAACAGTGTGAACCGTCATACAATTTTTCGCTTCAATTGCATTAGAAAAATCACCAATTAAATGTAAATTTGGATGATTATTTACTAACTTTGCAATGACCATTCGCTGTAGCGAACTGTCATCAACAACTACACAATTTAGTTTCATACTTTTTTGTATTATAGATTTGGTGATACAAATATAAACCTTATTTTTGATAAAACTAATTTTCATCGGCTTTTTTTGCATTTAAGCAGTATTTTTTTGCATTTAGGCGATTTTTGCTATATTGTAGTTGTAAAATTGAATTATATAATTACCTTTGCACCCAAATTTATTTTTAAACAATATATATTATGAATCATTATGAAACTGTTTTCATTTTAAATCCCGTTTTATCTGATGTTCAGGTAAAGGAAACAGTAAGCAAATTTGAAGATTTTCTTACAAGTAGAGGAGCAAAAATGGTATCTAAAGAGGATTGGGGCTTAAAAAAATTAGCTTACGAAATCCAAAATAAAAAAAGTGGTTTTTACCATTTATTTGAATTCCAAGTAACACCAGAAGTGTTAATTGCATTTGAAACTGAATTTAGACGTGATGAGCGTATTATGCGTTTCATAACTGTAAGTTTGGATAAACATGCAATTTCATGGGCAGAAAGAAGAAGAGAAAAACTTAAAGTAGCAAAAGCTTAATCATGGCAACATTACAACAATCAGCTTCAGGAAAAAAAGACGGAGATATTAGATATTTAACGCCTTTAAACATAGAAACTAACAAAACTAAAAAGTATTGT
>JAYTPS010000463.1:0-3321 GCA_043747155.1 Flavobacterium sp.
ATTGGTTTATGACGTTGCTTTCTATTTATGGACTTGGTTTTCAACTTCTTATAATTGCAATTATGTTGCCTTTAGGATTAATAGAATTTATAATTCCGTTTTTTATTGTATACACACTTTTGATATTTGTTTTAATTGGAATTAGAAAAATATTTATAAAATAATTCCCAAAATTCTATAACATTTTACTTTTATTACATAATTTTTTAATTTTCTATTAAATTACTTTTACGATTAAATAATTGTAATTTAAGCATGAAATTAAAATCTAATGAACCGTTTTGGTTGGTAAAAAATGGAATTTTAAACTCTTATCCTTCATTAAGAGAAAATATTTCGGTTGATATTATAATTGTTGGTGGCGGAATAACTGGAAGTTTAATTGCGCATCAATGCATAAAAGATGGTTACAAAACTGCGGTTATTGACAGACGTGAAATTGCCAACGGAAGCACATCAGCAACAACTTCAATGTTGCAATATGAAATTGATGTAAAACTATACGAATTAATAGATTTAATTGGCGAAAAAGCTGCCGTTGCCAGTTACAAAGCTTGTCATAAATCTATAGACGACTTAGAAAAAATTGTAAAAGAAATTAAATCGGATTGCGGTTTTAAACGAAAAGAATCACTTTATTTTGCAGCATTTAAAAAAGATGTTTTAAGTTTAAAAAAAGAATATGAAGCCAGAAAAAAATATGGATTTGATGTAAAATGGCTAGAAAGTAAAGAAATTGAAGAACAATTTGATTTAAAAACTTCATTTGGCGGAATATTATCAAAACAAGGTGGAAGCATTGATGCGTTTAAATTGGCTCACGATTTATTGGCTTATAATCATAAAAAAGGATTGCAAATATTTGATAAAAATAATATTGAAAAAGTAGAATATACTGCTTCAAATGTTACCATTACAACTGAATACGGATTTCAAATAAAAGCCAAAAAAATTATTTATTGCAACGGATTTGAAAGTGTAGAATTGATAAAAGACAAGTTTGTAAATTTACTTTCAACCTACGCAATGGTCGGTGAAGTTTATGAAGATGTTCAAAAAAAATTAAACGAAACTTTGTTTTGGAATACTGCTGAACCTTATATTTATATGAGAACAACAGACGATGGAAGATTGTTAATTGGTGGTGAAGATGAAGATTTTGTAAATCCGGAAAAGCGTGATAAATTAATTGAAAAAAAATCAGAAAAACTTAGAAAATATCTTAAAAAAATACTTCCTAATTACAATTTTAGAACCGATTTTAATTGGGCTGGAACATTTGGCGAAACCAAAGATGGATTGCCTTATATTGGGAAACATCCAGATTTTAAAAACACGCTTTTTGTTTTAGGTTTTGGTGGAAACGGAATTACTTTTTCGGTAATTGGAATGGAATTAATATCTGAATTATTAAAAAATAATTTGCCAGAATTGTGTGATTATTTTAAATTTAGAAGATAAATTTTATCCCAACCAAGTTTTAAATTCTTGTACTTTTTCTCTAGAAACAATTACCTCATCGTCTTTGTAAGTTGGTAAAATTATTTTCAATCGAGAATTGGAATGAACTTGAATTTCTTTTATCGACTTCATCGGAATTATAAATTTTCTTGAAACTCTATAAAAATCTTTTGGGTCTAATTCTGTTTCCAATTGTTCTAATGTACTGTCTAAGAGGTAATTCCTGTTTTCAAAAGTATGCAAATACGTTCCTTTATTTTCGCTGTAAAAACATTCTACATCTTCAATATTTATCATTTTTAATTGTTGTCCAAGCTTTATTGTAAAACGTTTTTTATAATGCGTTTCTGTAGGATTGGAAAACATTTTTTTTATTTGATCAAAATCTAATTGAATGGTTTCCTTTTTTGGAAAACGCTCTTTAAATTTTGATACTGCCATTTCTAATTCTTCCTCATCAATTGGCTTTAACAAATAATCAATACTATTTAGTTTAAAAGCTTGCAAAGCATATTCATCATAAGCAGTTGTAAAAATTACAGCACTTTTGATATCTATTTTTTCAAATATTTCAAATGATAATCCATCCGATAATTGAATGTCTAGAAAAATTAAATCTGGATGATTATTTGTTGAAAACCAACTAATTGCTTCTTCTACAGAATGCAACATTGTAGTAACTTTAATCTCAATTTTTTCAAGTTTTCTTTGTAATAATCTTGCGGCTGGTTTTTCGTCTTCTATTATAATGATATTCATTTTGCAGATTTATATTTTTTTGACCAAATAAAAATTAAAGGAACAATAAGTACCGATGGCAAAAGCCAAGCAATTACTGGTGGAAGATAGGTATTATTTACAACAAGAAAAGCTGTTGTAGCTGCAATAAATGCACCGGTCATTCGCTGAATATGAACTAATAACCAGAAGTTTTTATCTTGAATTTTACCTTTATAATTTTTAAAATCTGACAAAACCATAAAAATACTTATTAATCCAAAGGCAAGTAAAACCAATCCAAAAGAATTAGATTTTAGAAATAAAAGTATACTATAAATTATAAATCCAATTCCAAATAACAACATGGTAGAACTTAAAATCCAATCTATTTTCAATACTTTCTGTCCTTTGGGAATTCCTTTTAAAGATAAATAACGTTGTGCAGTTGCAACCATATAAATTGTAAAAACTCCAATTATAAATAAAAATAAATTGGGATGAAGAATTGTCATTAACATTCCGAAAATTCCATTTATCAACATACTATAAAAGAAAAATTTTCCTATTAATTTGTGCTTTTTATCGCCTTTTTTTCTAATAATATTTAGTGTTCCGCTTACAAGTCCAATTGCTCCAGCAAAAATGTGCACAAAAAGTAAAAATTTAAAAAGTAGTTGCATATTTAAAAGTAGTTTTAGTTTAAAATTATTCCCATCTAATATTTCTATCCTTTTCCATCATTTCTTTAATTTTTTTCTCTTCCCAGTTTTTACCAAAAATAATTGTTGGCATAAAAGTTGAAAGCGCATCTGCCATTAAACCAATTCCCCAAAAGAAAGCTGTGTAAAAATTTTCTAATTTAAAATAGCTTTCACCAGGTTTTAAATTTTGAATATTTACAATTACAATCATTAAATTAATGACAATATAAACAATTAAATGCGTGTAAAATCCTTTTATTTTTTTAACTCGTTTTGCAGCTTCACTGTAACGAATTTCGTCTAAATTATTAGTTGTATTCATTTCTTTTTATATTTTTAAACATTATTGTCCGACAAAAATTCACTAAATATTTAAATCTTCCTTTTTGCCACAGATTTTCACAGATTTAAAGGATTTTGCAATGAAAATCTGTGAAAA
>JAYTPS010000464.1:0-5304 GCA_043747155.1 Flavobacterium sp.
GTGGACATGGAGATGTAGAAATATTCGACTCAAGTTGCCCATGTAATAAAAAATAATTTTTGTTTGGTCAGGTTAAAAAGAGTTAGGTTGAAAATAAAAACCTAACTCTTATACAAAATCAAACTTTAAAAACATTTAATTATGAAAACAATAAATAAAATTTCAAAAGTAAAAACATTTTTAGTTGCTATAACATGTTTTATTACTCTAAATTCTTGCAACAATAATGAATGTAAATATAATGATCAAGATACATTTCCTTTTTCTTGCGATGGCGGAATGGATGTTGCCTTTGTTATTGATTATACAGGAAGCATGGGTACAGCAATTAATGGTATAAAAACCGCTGTTGCAAGTATTGTAAGTACAATAGTAACTGAATCTGGTGGAGATTATAGATTATCATTATCAATTTTTGATGAATATTCAAAAGCTCAAAATGCAACTTATTTTACTAATGCTGATTATACAAGTTTGCCTGCAGCAAATAAAATAATTAATACAACTGGAACAACAACTAATCAATACTTAACAATGATGGAAAAATTTGGTACAGCTAACACTGCTACTTTTAGTTCTCAACTTGCAAAATTAAATGGCTCAATGCCTTTAGGTAATGGTAATGGTTTTGCAGAACCAGGTGGAATGTTAATGAGTGAAATTGTAAATAATGCATTTGCAGGAACTTGGCGACCAGGAAAAACAAAAATCATGATAATTATAACTGATGCACCAGATGGAGGTGATGATGACAATAATACTGCAATTGATGATGCCTATTTATCTGCGCTTGCTATACAAGCAAATGCTCAAAACATTCAATGTATATTAGTTACTACTTTACCAACTGCAAATTATGAAATAAGTTTAATAAACAACAATACAGCTGGTGTAGCATTAGTAAGACCCGATTTTTCAACTATTGCAACAGATATCAAAACATTAATTGAAAATCTGTGCATTGCAAATGATAACTAAAAAATTATAACTTTTTAGTAGGTTAATTTTGTTTGAGAAAGTCCCAAGTTAAAATTTGGGGCTTTTTTAAATAAATAATTATTAAGCTAATTTTTAATAAACGTTATGGAAACAAATACCACAATAATTACTTTATTTTTCTATGGTGGATTAATAATTGTAATACTGTTTTTTATGTTATTGGTTTATATCTGTGTAAAAAATAATATAATAGAAATTGAAAAAACGTGCAACATAATTGAGTTTTTTAAAGTTTTTATAATTTTATTAGTAGTAATAATTATCTTATTTATTATTAAAAATTATTAAAAATTAGCGTTTTAATGTGAAATGTCCTTTGTGAGTTCGTCCATCACGTCGGTTTACTACAAACCAATAATCGTCTGAAACTGCTGGTTGACCATTGTATAATCCGTCCCAACCTTCACTATTAGCATCAAAAGAAGCCATTATTTTTCCGTATCTATCATAAACTAAAACTTGAAGTTCTGGTTCAAATTGCGAATCTTTTATTCGCCAAGTTTCGTTATATCCATCTCCGTTTGGTGTAAAATATCGAACATAATATAACAACCAAACCTCGCGAGATACTTTTCCGCAACCCAATTTATCTTTAACATAAACAGTATAAACTCCAGGCGAAAGATTTGTAAATACATTAGAATCTTGATATGTTGCATCGTCTAATGAATATTCAAATGCTCCATTTTTAGAGGTTACTACTGTAATAGTATTTTCATTTACAGTCCAATCTACAGTTTCGAAATGATCAATTTCTGGTTGTTCAGATATTACTACAGTAATTTCTTTGGTGTTGGTACAAAATAATCCTGGACCATAAGTATTTGTTGCAATAACTGTTAAAACTGTTGTTCCTGGTGTGGTAACAGAAATACTAGATGTAGTTTCTCCATTAGACCATGAATAAGTTGTTGTAGCAAGATTTCCTGTAGAAGCGTCAACTTCAACAGGATCTGTACTGCATCCTAAATAATCTGAATCTAGATTTAATTTTGGAGTTTGACCTACGATTAAATCAAATGAACGAACTTCATAACAACTTGGTAAAGAGTTAAATATCATTCTTGCGTAAATTGTTTGAGGATTTGATGTTGGATCGAAATTAGTAAGGTTAGTAATAGAATTTACAGCAGATTGAGCATCGGCGATTGATCTATGATAAGTAAGAGTGTAATCAGTTGGTGATTGTGTACCAAAAATAATTGGAGTTTGAAGTGAAATATCAAAAGTTTCATTATTTAATATTACATCTTTACATTGCAAGATTGATTCTGGTTGTGTCATGGCTACTAATGAAAGTAAGGCATCTACATCAAAAATTCTATTCACTATATTACCGCAAATATCTTCTACTTGAAAAGTATAAATGCCAACAGGTAAATTATAAAATGTATTAGAGTTTCCGTTATTTATAAAAAATGGTGCTCCATCTTTAGTTGTAATTGTGTAAGTTAATGGACCTTGACCATTGGCTTCAATTATAACATCAAGATTACCACTAGTTGTGCATGGTAGTCTATTGGCATCAACAATTTCTAGTGCTTGATTAAAACTTAAAGTTGGACTCAATATTTCAAGACAACTTTTATCAGAAGTTACTGCTCCGGTATTTATTAAAACACCATTATTGTATGATAAAAAATGACGAACAATTCTAAAAGTACCATTATAAGATAAATTAAAATTAGTAGCGTTATTGTTTAACTGAAGCGAATTAGACGAAGTTGGTAAAGTACCATTTGGATAAGGTTCGTTTGTTGAAGGATTACCCCAAGTATTAGCTGAACTATCAATTAATTTTTGCAACCAAAAACTTTGATTTGTTGTACCATTGCTAACAAAATCAAGTGGTATATTAAACGATCCACAATTTGGTGCTAAAGAAAAATCGCTTTTTGTAATTGCATAACCTGCAGCAACTACTGAAACTGAATTGCTAAAATTACATTCATCAATTGCAATAAAATTATAATTTCCTGCTGGTAAATTATCTAAATACAATTTACCATTTGCAGTAATATTTGGAGTTAAAACTATGGGAACAGGTTGTGAAAAAGTTGATGGAGCTGAAACTAAATTTACAGAAGTTAATTTTCCGTTTAAACTTGACAATTCTATTGATGTAGTTTGCAAAGAACAACCAGGTCGTATTGAACTTGAAAGTCCTTGATTTACATATATTGGAACGGTACAATTTACAGGAGATAAAACACTACTGCAATTATCTGTTAAAACTATAGTATAATCGCCTAGTGGAACAGGATTAATTGTTAAAATTCCGTTTGCGTCAATTAATGAAGTTACATTATGTGGTAATGGATTTGGATAACTTGAAGGTGCAGCAGTTATTGTAGCAGTTACAATATCAAAATTTGAAATTGAAACGACAATATTTCCAGAATTAGTTAAACATCCATTATTGCTAGCAACCACAAATGGAACTGATGGGTTAAAAACTATTGTAAATGTTCTAGTTGTAGTTCTACCACAACTATCAATAATTTCTACAGAGTATGATCCTAAAGGAACAATATTTACATCATTTCCAAACTGAACCAACGCTTGATTATTTGGTCCAGGATATGCAGTATTGAATGCACTTGGATCGAAACCAGCTGGAGCACTAGTAAAATTTAAAGCAAAAGGCGCTGTAAAATTAGCAGCTGTTAAACTAAAATAATTTTCATTACAATCTAAAACAAAAATATTGCTTGTTAAAGTTATTCCAATATCAACTATAAAATTCTGAGTGTAAGTACTTCCACAAGCGTCAAGAATTGTAATGTCATAATTGTAAGTTTGATTAATATAATCTGGAAGTGTCATTACTAAATCTTGAGAAGTAGCATTTCCGTTTAAAACATTTAAACTATAATTTAGGTCAGCAGTTCCATCTGGTGGATGAACTGTATAACTTACAGATAAAGGATAACCAATAACTGTTCCTGCTGAAGCACTAATATTGTTTGTAGCCACTGTGAAATTACATGATGATGGAGATGTGTTTGCAAATGTTGGTGCGGCAATAACAATTCCAGCTGTATTCATGTTTACTGTAAAAGTTTGCACTACTCCTATTCCGCAATTATCAAAAACTCTAATTTTGTATACTCCAACTGGCAAACCACTAAATGTATTGCTTGATTGAGCAGGAAAAAGCATTGGACCAGCAAATATTTCATAAGTCATTCCAACACCAGAAACTATATTTACAGAAATATTACTTGTGTTAGAACATGCTTGATTTAAACTTACAACTGAATAAGTTAATGGCACAATGTTATTATTTATCACAACATCTTGTTGTTGTGTAGTTACAACACTACCAACTGTTTCTTGTGCAATAATTCTATAAGTTGATGCAGACAATCCACTAATAAAATTAGTTGAAACTGTTGCATAAGGTGTAGTCGTATCTGGCAATTTATATACAACATAAACTAATACTCCACTTGGATTTGTGTTAGATGCTGTAAAAGTAATTGATCCATTTCCAGCACATGTTTCATTTGTAGGATTCGCATTGAATGTAAAACCAAATAAAGTTGTAGGTAATAAAATTAACCACAAGAAAATACTTTTAAATTTTCTTAACATATAGTAGGATTTAATATTTTGTTTCATTTGATTGAATTGGGGAATTCTTTAACAAACTTAAAAAATATTTTAACACAAACTGCATTTTGTCAGCAAAAAAAAGCTTTTAATCGATTTTTTAGTTAAAATTTAATATTATTGAATGTATAAACTTACATTTTTTACAATTTTGAATAATTAATATATTATAACAACTTAAAAATACAATAAATAGTATATTAACATAAAAAATAATTTACTTGTAATCAATGTCTTAATTTCTATAAATAAAAAAAGTGCCTGATTTCTCGAGCACTTTTTATCTATTTAATAAGCTATTAAGCTTTCTTTTCTTCAACTTTTTTAGAAGCGCAACAACCACTAGATTTTTTCTCTCCATCAGTACAAGATTTTTTTTCTTCTGTGGTACAAGATTTTTCAGTTTTTGCTTTTTTCTTTTTTTGTTTTGGTTCCTGAGCATTTACATTCATAGAAAATAAAAATACTACTACAGCCAACAATGATACTACTTTTTTCATTTCTTTATATTTAATTAATAGATTATTTCACTTTTATTAAATTCAAAAATATAATTTAATTTGCAACAATTGATACTTTTAACATTTTTTTACATTATTGTCCGACAAAAATTCACTAAATATTTAAATCTTCCTTTTTGCCACAGATTTTCACAGATTTAAAGGATTTTGCAATGAAAATCTGTGAAAA
>JAYTPS010000465.1:0-2600 GCA_043747155.1 Flavobacterium sp.
TTGGGTTTGTTTACTAAACCGTTTCATGGAGATTTCTTCGATTTTTCTGACGATGAGTTTTTTGGTCAAATTGCTGCAATGGGAGAAGATTTTGCCAAAGATACACAATTGCGAAAAATGAATGGCAATAGAGGTTCGAAACATTTTTTATATATAAATAGAACCTTTTTTGGTCTTTATAATTTATTACACGATTTAAAAGCAAGAGTTAATACAAAGAATTTCGAGAAATATTTAGAATAATAAGTTTGTTTATTGGTTAGGTTGATAAGAGCGATTCTCTACTTTGAGTTATCGCTCTTATTTTTTTTTAAAGTTATCTTTTAGCTTGTGAATTTTCCATTGGAACTCCTACTTTATATTTGCCATTTCCAAGTTTAATTTTTCCAGCATTTGGACCACCTGGAATAACATCACCAATGCCAACTAAATCTTCTGGATTATATTTGTAAACTTCAGCATCAGAAGGCCATCTGAATATTTTTCTACCATCATTATTTTGGTTTTTAGCTTTTGCAGCAAGAGGTTCTTTTTCTGCTTTCAAATATGCTGGACCTGGCGCTTGATGAAATCTACCTTCACCATAATTTGTTTTGGGTTTAGTAACTATTTGATATTGCAGTTTTCCAGAATGATTTCCACCATTTAATTCCAATATCTCTACTGAATTTTTAGTTTGTGACATTATTGTTATTCCGTTAAAATAGGGCATTCCAACAGGTGTACAAATTACTCTTATTGGATTATCATCATCAACAACAATTATATCAGCTAAAATTTCATCTAAAATAATGGTTGCTTTTCCATTAATCATTTCAACAATTCCATAATCTTGATACCAATATTCTGGCGATTCAGGACAAATTACAGTAATTCTACCATGTTTTTCTGTAGGAATGATTTCAGCAACAGCTCCAAGGCCAGTAATTTTTGTTGATGAACCAACATTTCCACCAACATATGCGTAACCTAGAAGTCCGCCAGCATAAGTATTGCCTTCAAAATACCCACCAACCGATAAACTTGTATTTGAAAAAGACCGGCCAACTACTCCAAGTGCATCTTGATTTTGAGAATTTGCAAGTCCATTGACTCCAACTGTATAGGCAGGATTTGATGCAGTTGTACCTCTATTATTATAACCATAAATTGCATTTTGAAACAATCCAGCTAAAGCAGAATTAGTTACATTTAATTGACTATAAGAAGCTGATGGATTAAAAGTTGCAGATGCGTTATCAACTAAATTATAATTTGCTATCCAAACATTTGAGAAATTAATATTTGCGGCAACGGTTGCTGCTCCAGTAGATTGAGAATATAAACTTGTGTAACCAGCTGTAGGATTACTTGCATAAACTCCTGCACCTTGAATTGTTCCTGCTGAACCAACAGTAAAATTAGTTTCATAGCCCAAAACACCTCCAACATTTGTAGAATGACCAAAGATTGCATCACCAGCTGCGCTATTTACATCTAATTTGTATGTAGATGGAGCAATGTTTATTCCAACATTTCCAGTATTTCCAATTATCATTCTTTGAGTTCCAGCGGTTGAAAAATTTAAAAAGTCGGCAGCTGAACTAAATATTCCTGTATTTGTATCAGTTTGAAAAGAATAAATAGGTAAGAGTGCAGTTCCTAATGAGTAAGGTTGCAATTGTCCTGCATTCGCATTTGAAATATTCCATCTGTCAAAGTTTCCAGTTTTAATTCTAAAATCAATTCCATCTGTAGTACCAATAAAATTTGTTCCAGCTACAGTTCCTGTATTTCCAACAGTACTCCAAGCAAAATCACTATTGTTTGCCCAAGTTACATTTCCTGCACCATCTGTTCTCATGGTTTGTCCAACTGTTCCTCTTGAAGGTGGAAAGGTATAGGTATTTGCTGCTAAGGTTCCAATTCCTACATTTCCTAAAAAATAACCTGCAAAATTAGTTGTTCCTGGTTTTAATACATTACTATAAACTCCATAATGAGTTCCTCCAGCTGAAGTATTTATTAAATTATAAGTTCCATATTTAATTCCAGTTCCAGTTCCATTTAAAGTATTTTGAATTGCAAAATGATCTCCAGAACCAGTTCCAGATAAACTATTTTGAACTCCATAATGAATTCCGTTTCCTGTATTTGTAAAACTATTAAATTGTCCTGTTTGCGTTGATGTACCTGTTCCTCCTAATAATGAACTAAAACCAGTACTTACTCCAGTTCCATTATTGGTAACATCTACAGAATATCCAACTCTAGTTCCTGTTAACGATAAACTGTTTAAAAAAATAGCACTTCCCCAATGATTTGCTCCACCAGTATTTGATATAGAGGTATAATTTCCAAATTGATTTCCAGTTCCACTTCCATTTATTATATTATAATTTGCATAATGAACTCCTGTTCCACTTCCAGATAAATTATTTTGAATTCCATAATGAGTTCCATTACCTGTATTTGAAATGGTAAAATAATTTCCATATAAAGTTCCACCACCACTACCAAAAATACTAGTACTTTCTCCAGCAATTGCACTTGTTCCTGAAGTTCCAAGTAAATTAAATACTCCAGTTGTTAATCCGTTTCCTGTATTATTGTACAATTCA
>JAYTPS010000466.1:0-4140 GCA_043747155.1 Flavobacterium sp.
CAAGTCTATATTTTAGAATTCTAAACAAAAACAATGTTTGTTTGATTCAAATTTATAGGATAATTTTAGTCGACTTATAATAGCAATTTCTTTTGCAATTGCTAATCCTAAACCAATTGATTCATTAGATGCATTGCTTTTATTAAAACGTTCAAATATTTTAGAAACGGTTAAGGATTTTTTTTGACCTGAGTTTGAAATTGTGAGTTGTTTTTGGTTTAAACTAATTTCTATAAAACCATTTCGAGAGTTATGTATAATGGCGTTTAATAAAAGATTATTAATTAATATAGAACATAAATCGGAATTAATAGTGAGTTTTTTTTCAAAAGTAATTGTTTGATTAATGGTTATGTTTTTTTCTTCAATATGATTTTGAAACAAGCTAATTGATTCGTTAATTATTTGATTGATTGAAACATTTTTTTCTACTTTAAATTGTTGGTTTTCAATTTTTGTAAGAAGCAAAAGCGATTTATTGAGTCGTGATAATTTAGTTGCTGCATTATTAATTGTTGCAATATAATCGGTTTCTGTTTTACCTAAATTATCGGATTGAAGCAATAATTCGATTTTAGCTTTTATAACAGCTAATGGAGTTTGTATTTCGTGAGATGCATTTTCTGTAAATTGCTTTTGAGCTTTATAATCGCTCATCATTTTTTCCATCATACTTTGTATAGCACAATTCAACTCTTTGAATTCGGTAATTTTTGAGGTTTGTAAAACGGGTTTTTCTATAGTATTTGCACGAAACGTTTGTATTGATTTTATAGTTGAATAAAAAGGTTTCCATAATTTATAGGATAACCACCAATTAACGCCAATCATTACCAGAAAAAGAAATACAAAAATTAAAACTTGTATAAAAATGGTATTTTTAACTAATTCATCATTATCAATTGTGCTGCGCCATAGTTGGAGTGAAAATTTACCTTTTTCTGTTTTTATTGTTGTTTTAAGCATTTGCACATCTGCTAAATCGTTTTCATATTTATCAAATACTAAAGTGTCATAATATTGGTCTTTTATGTTATAATTGTTGGTTACAGGTTTTAGTTTTACATCATCATTTTTTAAAAAGTGGTATAATCCGATACTATCATGTTGTTTAAAATAATTTTCGACAACTGCTTTTCTTTTTTTAAAATAATCTTGATTACTTTCTTTTAGCACAAACCAAAGCGAAAAATAGTTTATAATAGCAACTATTAGTAACACCGGAATGCTGCAAAGTAAATAATAAAAACTAGTTTTTACGAGTAATTTCATGAGTGTATTTTGAAGTTATAACCAATACTGTATATGGTTTGTATGTAATCGGTACATCCTTTTTCTATTAATTTTTTTCTGAGATTTTTAACATGAGTATACACAAAATTAAAGTTGTCAAATTGATCGGCATTATCACCCCAAAGATGTTCTGCAACGGCATCTTTAGTTACAACCCGATTTTTGTTAGAAATAAAATACAACAGTAAATCATATTCTTTTGGAGTTAAAATAATTTCTATAGTATTAACATAAACACTTCTTTCTTCTGTAAAAAGGGTAATTTCATTAACTATAATTTCATTATTGCCATCAAATTTTTTTCTTCGTTCTAATGCTTTTATTCTTGCGTTTAATTCGCTTAAATGGAATGGTTTTGACAAATAATCATCAGCGCCAATAGTAAGTCCATTAATTTTATCATCTAACGAATGTTTAGCAGAAATAATAATGATTCCTGCTTTTGATTTATTCTTTTTAAGTTGTTTGATAATATCTAAACCGTTACCGTTTGGAAGCGTAATGTCAACCAAAATACAATCGTAATCATATATTGCTGTTTTGTATTCTGCTTTAGAAAAATCGGAAACAATTTCAACTATATTACCTTCTTTTTCAAGATAATGAAGAATGCTGTCTCGCAATTCAATTTCGTCTTCTATAAGTAGAATTTTCATTTTTTCTCGTAATAATAAACTTGTATTACAGCCATATCTCTTAAAAAATTTAAATCACCAATAACAATGCGATGAATATTTAAACCCGTACGATTTTTTAAATCTTCCAACAATAATTCATGGTTTTCAGGTAAAATAAGTTCAATTTTTTCATATAGAATTGATTTTGTAGATTCTTTTTTAAAAACCAAATTACTATCTAAAAAAAATGTTATAAACAAAACGATTAAGCTTATTAATGCAGGTTCCCAATCGCCTTTTGAAACTGCATTTATTAATCCTAAGGCAATACATAAAAAAAGATAAGTCATATCTTTCATTAAAATATTTTCGGTTCGATAACGAAGCATACTGAAAACGGCAAACAACCCAAATGCTGCTCCCATTGACATTTCTACTTTATTAAGCAAAAAAGTAATAAGAAAAATCACAAGATTAAAAGTATAATAGGTAAAAATAAAATCGTGTTTTTTATTATATCGTACATAAATAATATTGATTAGTACAAATACTGTTGAGATGTTTATCAATAAACGAATAAAAAATTTTACTCCAAGTTTGTTAAAAACATCAAACAAACCTTGAGCATTTGTAGTTGTGGCAATTTCTTGAAGTAAAATCATGATATAATTTTTTTAAGTGTGTTGATTTGTTCTTTGAATAAATTTTTTTTAAGATTAGGATAAAGCAAAGCAATTCCCAAACAATATTTACTAATGCCTCCTTGATTTATTTTTTGTTCTTTCATTACTTTTATAAATTCAGAATTGAGTAAAGATTTATCTTGTTTTACCTCAGCAATTACAAGATTTGAAAATTCAATTACATCGTTATCATTTTTAAAAGAAAGAAGTAAGTCAATTGTAACTCGTTCGCATTTAGTTTTGTTCACAAAAGTTAATCGAGAATAGCTTACTGTTAGTTTGTTTTGTAAAAAACTTGCATTTAATGGCGTTTTTTCTGTTAAAAAACGAGCTGTATCTTTATTTAGTTGCATTTCATTTGATCTAAATCGGTGTTTAATAGTTCGGTTTTTATTGTTTTTATGCTTTATTTCAAAAAAACACAATTGTGAATCAATATAATTTCTGAATCGGATTTTATAACGGTTCTTAATTCCATTTTGATGTTGATAATAAAACGAAAATTTTTCAGTATCAAAATAAGGTGATTCATAGCGTTGAATGCTATTACTATTTATTTCGAGCAAACGATAAAATGGAACAATTTGAGAAAGTACGGTTTTTAGTTTAGCTATATTAAAATAAAATTTTTTATCGATACGATCAAGCAAAGCAACATTCTCTATTTCAGAAAGTGTAATAGTTTCAAATGCAGAAGTAAGTTCTTTATTAGTTGGTTGCATTAAAATGTGTATTGGTATTTTCGTTCTGATACTAACTCGTTTTTTTCGTTAAATTCTTGTCTAGTTTTTCTTAATTCATCATCATCATAAGTATAAATAACCTTTCGAATTATTTTTCCTGAAACATCTATAGTAATTTCTTGTTTTTTTGCATTAAAGCTATAGTAAGTAAACTGTTGTTTTCTAATTAATTTTCCTTCTAAATTATATTCAAAATCTTCTGTTTTATTTCCTTTTTTATCATATTTGGAATTAATTTTTATATTTTTTTTTGGAGTGTCTGTGGTTTCATAAATTGTTTCTTCAATTTTATTTCCATCAAAATCATAAACTGCGGTTTCTTTTAGTGTAAAATTACCATTACTATTGTATTCTATTTTACTAGTTTGTTTGCCTTTTTTGTTATACAATATATAACTCGATTTGTAAGGCGTTTTATTTCCATTATTTAGTATAGTAGTTGTTTCGGTTATTGATTTGATATGTAACTCCTTAATTTGTTTTTTGCTCTGTGAACAAATAGATGAACTGTATAAAATTACAATAAAAGTTAGTGTTGCAACGCTAAAAAACCTACTGTTTTTCATGATAAATAATTTATTGATACAAGATTACTATTAGATTCTGTTGAAATTTTGTTGTTTTTATACGTACTAAATTTACACCTTTTAAAAAAAACAGAATCTCTACAAAATTCAGATTTAAGTTTGTTTTAAATTTAATAGTAAAAAATAGTAATATGAAAAATTTACCTAACAAATGTAATTCGATGAAAATTTGTTTTAACGCGCCGGACCGCCCCGGTGGCACACCACGAACGCGTTT
>JAYTPS010000467.1:0-6646 GCA_043747155.1 Flavobacterium sp.
GAAAGAGATTTTTTAAAAAATTATTTAGGACCAACAATTAAAAAAGCAGGATTAGGAAGTAAGAAAATAATAATATGGGATCATAATAGAGATTTAATTTCGCAAAGAGTTAGTACAATTCTTGATGATCCTCAAGCAAGTAAATATGTTTGGGGAATAGGTTTTCACTGGTATGAAAATTGGAGTGGAGGAAATCCAATGTACGAAAACATAGCCAGAGTAAATGAAATGTATCCAGAAAAAAAACTACTTTTTACCGAAGGTTGTTCAGAAAGTTTTAATGAAAAACGTTATCAAATCTGGGCAAACGGAGAAAAATATGGACGATCAATGATTAATGATTTTAATAACGGAACTGTTGGCTGGACAGATTGGAATATTCTCTTAGATCAACATGGTGGACCAAATCATGTGGGAAACTTTTGTTTTGCGCCTATTCATGCCAATACAGTTTCGGGTGAACTAATTTATACTCCATCCTATTATTTTATTGGTCATTTTTCGAAATTCATTAAAAAAGGAGCAAAAAGAATTAGTAGTATTCCTAGTAGAAGTCAACTCTTAACAACTTCTTTTATTAATAATGATGGAAAAATAATTACTATAGTTATGAATCAAAGTGATAAAAAAATAATTTATAATTTATGCATTGGCACAAAAGCTTGTCAAGTTAAAATTTTACCTCATTCAATACAAACATTAGTTTATTAAAATGAAATTAAATCAAAGAGTAAAATATTATTTTTTCATAATACTATTGTTTTCAAATTTAACATTAGGTCAAAGTTATCATCAATTTGTAAACCCAATGATTGGTAATGGAGGTCATGGACATACTTATCCAGGTGCAACAGTTCCTTTTGGAATGGTACAGCTATCTCCAGATACTAGAATTGATGGAAGTTGGGATGGATGTTCGGGTTATCATTATGATGATTCTATAATTTATGGATTTTCTCACACACATTTAAACGGAACAGGTTGTTCTGATTATGGAGATATTATGTTGATGCCAACTATGGGAGAACCATTTTTTAACCCAAAAGAGTATGGATCAAATTTTTTACATTCGAATGAAAAAAGTACTGCTGGATTTTATTCTGTAAATCTAGATAAACATAATATAGATGTAAGTTTAACAACTTCAGCACGTGTTGGATTTCATCAATATGTCTTTAATAATGAAGGTCAAGCGAATATTATTCTCGATTTAAACCATAAAGATAAATTGCTATATGGCGATGTAAAAATTATTAATAATAGAACTATCGAAATTCTTAGAAGAAGCGAAGCTTGGGCAAAAGATCAATATGTTTATTCTCGAATTGAGTTTAGCGTTCCAATGACAATTAATAAAGCAGAAGCCAATCTAGAAAATCGAAAAGATTTTTATTCAGGAACAATTGTAAAAATAAGTTTTTCTAAACAAGTTATAAAAGGAGAGCAAATTTCAGTTAAAGTTTCACTTTCTCCAACAAGTTATGAAGGTGCAAAATTAAATATTTCAGAAATTAAAGATTGGGATTTCAATAAAGTTAAAAAAAATGCCGAACAACTTTGGGACGAACAATTATCCAAAATTGAAATCACAGAATCTGATTTAGATAAAAAAAAAATTTTTTACACCTCATTATATCACACAATGGTTCAACCCAATATTGCACAAGATATTGATGGAAAATATCGAGGAAGAGATAACAAAGTTCACAATGGCGAAGGATTTGATTATTATTCGGTATTCTCACTTTGGGATACGTTTCGAGCTGCACATCCTTTGTATACTTTAATCGAAAAGAAACGTACAGCCGATTTCATAAATACGTTTCTAAAACAATATGAACAAGCAGGAAGATTGCCAGTTTGGGAATTAGCATCCAATGAAACTGATTGTATGATTGGTTATCATTCGGTATCAGTAATGGCAGATGCAATGGCAAAAGGAATTTCTGGTTTTGATTATGAAAAGTGTTTTGAAGCAGCTAAACATTCGGCTTTACTTGATCATTTAGGATTGGAATCGTACAAAAAACAAGGATTTATTTCGATGGATGACGAGCACGAAAGCGTTTCAAAAACATTAGAATATGCTTACGACGATTGGTGTATTGCTCGGATGGCACAAATTTTAAACAAAAAAGAAGATTACAATTATTTCATGAAACGTTCTCAAAATTGGAAGAATATTTTCGATTGGAATACCGGTTTCATGCGACCAAAGAAAAATGGCGGTTGGGACAAACCATTTGATGCAAGAGAAATCAATAATAATTATACCGAAGGAAATTCGTGGCAATATTCGTTTTTTGTGCCACAAGATATTCCTGGAATGATTGCAGCGTATGGCGGAAACGATAAATTTGAAGCCAAACTTGATGAAATGTTCAATAGTGAAAGTAAAACTACAGGTCGAGAACAAGTAGACGTTACAGGATTAATTGGTCAATACGCACACGGAAACGAACCAAGTCATCACATGGCATATTTGTACAATTACATTGGAAAATCTGAAAAAACAACTAAAAAAGTACATTATATTTTAAATAATTTCTACAAAAACACACCAGAAGGATTAATTGGAAACGAAGACTGCGGACAAATGAGTGCTTGGTATGTGTTGAGTTCAATAGGAATTTATGCTGTTACGCCTGGAAAAGGTTCATGGTCGATAACAAAGCCAAATTTTGAAAAAGTAAAAATAAATTTTGAAAATAAAAAAGCTAAAGAAATTAATTTGCAAAACTATTTAGAAGAATTAGAATTTATAGATTTAGAAAATGTAAAACACAAGCAAGTGGAGATTTATCCGAGATTAGATCCAGTTCCAGTAATTCAAGCAGAAAGTAAATCGTTTAAAGATAAAATGATGATTGAGATTCTTTCTCAAAACCCTATAAATAAAATTTACTACATAGTTTTTGAAAAGGATGTTAATTATTCAACCATAAAAATAACTTATATTCCATACATAAAACCATTTTATATTGAAGCTTCTTCAACAATATATGCATATCTTAAAAATGATAATGGAAAGAGTCAAACCATTTCAGCTACATACTTCAAAAAACCAAACAATTACACAATAGAAATTAAATCCAAATACAATCCGCAATATCATGCTGGCGGAAATGAAGGTTTGATTGACGGAATAAATGGTTCAACCAATTGGCGAAAAGGCGATTGGCAAGGTTATCAAAGTCAAGATTTTGAAGCAACAATCGATTTGCAATCTAAGAAAAATGTATCCAACTTTAGCGCAACTTTTTTACAAGACCAACGTTCTTGGATTTTGATGCCAACCAAAGTAGAATTTTATACATCGACAGATAACATCAATTTCAGTTTAATTGGAACTATCAATAATAATCTAGATCCAAAACTAAGCGAAAATAAAATTCAGAATTTCGAATACATATCAAGTAAAGAAATCAAAGCAAAATATGTAAAAGTAAAAGCATACAATTTTGGAAAACTACCAGAATGGCATCAAGGTTATGGTGGCGATGCGTTTATTTTTGTAGATGAGATAACAATTAAATAAATTTTGTGTTTCGAAACTTCGTGAATCTTTATGTCAACTTTGTGTAACTCTGTGAAACAATAACTATGAAAATTGCGCTAATCCAAACCGAATTATTGTGGGAAAATCCCAATGAAAACATAATTTTACTTCAAAAAAAGATTAATTATATTTCGCAATATGTCGATTTGATTGTTTTGCCCGAAATGTTCACATCTGGTTTTACAATGAATCCTAAAAATGTTGCACAAACAATGCAGGGCGAAGCAGTATCATGGCTAAAAGATATAGTAATGACTAAAAACTGCGCCATAACAGGAAGTTTAGTAATCGAAGAAAAAGGTAACTATTTTAATCGGCTAGTTTTTGTATTTCCTGATGGAAAAATTAAAACGTATGATAAAAAACATTTATTTACTTTGGCTGAAGAAGACAAAGTATACACATCTGGTAAAAATAAATTAATCGTTGAATATAAAGGATTTAAAATCTGTCCGCTAATTTGCTACGATTTGCGATTTCCTGTTTTTGCAAGAAATGTAGAAGATTATGATGTTTTAGTTTATGTTGCCAATTGGCCAAAACCTCGCATTAACGCTTGGGACATTTTGCTAAAAGCAAGAGCAATAGAAAACATGAGTTATGTAATTGGTGTAAATCGAGTAGGAATTGATAATAACAATCATCATTACATCGGACATTCACAAGCATTAGATTTTCTTGGAAATGAAATGGTTGAAACAACTGAAAATGAAGGTGTTTTTATAGTAGAATTAGATAAAGAAAAAATGTTAGAAACGAGAGAAAAATTAGCTTTTCTAAAAGATAGTGACAATTTTAAACTCACAACTCGCAACTCATAACTATTTGCCAACGTCAAACGGTTGTTCAACATCCCAATTGGAGCGAACATCAATTTCTTTAGCGAAATATATTACTTCTTCGCTTTGACGTTGTTCCAGAAAATTTCCAGGATTCCATTCTTTATCATTATTATCGTCATAAATTAATCGTAAAGTAAACTTTGCAGGTTCAAGTAGATTAAAATCTATAATTGTATTTTTATCTGAATATTCTTTGGCTAAAACTTTTCCATCTTTATCGGTTAACTCAATAATTACAGGAAAACGTTTTACTTTTTCCAAAACAACTCTTAAATTTCCGTAATCAGAAGTGTTTTGGGTTGCAAAATTATATTTTAAAGTATCATTAGTTTTTTCATAAAAATCTATAAAAGCACCAGGAAAAACGGTCATGGAATATTTCTCTAATGGTTGCTTTTCAAAATCAAAAATAATTTGTTGATTATAATCGTCATAATTTGTTTTAAAGGAAACAATAGACGAATCTTTAGAAACAAATTTAATTTTAGAATTGTCAATTTTTTCAATTGGGATTGTCGAATTTATTTTAAATCGTTCTCTCAATGGTAAACTTCCAGTGCGTTCTGCATTAAAACTTAAGGTGTCAGTTTTTTGATCTTTAAGTTTTAAAACAAATTTTTGGCTGTACTTATCGTTAGTAACTGCAATGTTTATCGAATCGTTTTTAATGGGTTTAAACCAAATTTGTAATGAATCTTTTTTGGGCAATTTAGTAATCTTAAACGGAATGTTTTTACCAGATTTTTTTACTTCAAATACAGCTTTTTTCGCGTCGCCTTCATATCCAACTATGACTTTATTTCCTGACGATTGACTAGGTTTTAAAGCTTTAAAAACAGTTTTTTCTTTAAATAAATCAAGCATGAAAACAGTGTCGTTTGGCAAAGTAACATAATCATTTATAAAACCAATTTTATCACTTTTCGGATCAAATTTATTATTATTATTATTGTCTTTAACTGCAATTAATCTGTATTTTCCTTGCTTTAAATTTTCTAACTTTATTTCTTTTAAACTGTCTAGTGAATTTGTAATATATCTTGGCGTTTCTTTATAAATTATTGAATCAGTGTATTTTTCGTTAACCTCATACAACATAAACGAAACAAATGAAGCCGTTTTTTTTTCTAAAGCATCTTTAAATGTTGCTTTCAATGCCAATGAATCTATATAACTTCCAGTAGAAAAAACATATTTAAATTGTGCCAAAGCATTGCCTTCATTATTATCGGCAATACTCTGACCAAAGTTTAAACTGTAGGTTGTATTTGACGATAAACTATCTTTTAATTTAATAACAATATATTTACTTGCATTATATGGTAAAACCTCAGGAGCTTTTTTCATTGGTGGCGAAACAATAAGTTGTTTGGCAACATTTTTAAGTTTTACATATTCGTCAAAATAAAGTTTAATTTCTTTGGCATTAAAATTTATGCTTCCATTTTTAGGAAAACTTGTAACCAATATTGGTGCTAATGTATCTTTAGCTCCGCCAGAAATTGTACCTCTTTTGGCACAACCAATTAACGCAATAGCGAAAATAATAAAAAGGCATTTTATAAATTTTATTTGCATGGAACTCGGTTTTCTATTCGCAAAATAACAATTATATTTAGTGTAAACGAAATCTTTTTATTTATAATTAACTAAAAAAAACCTTTACTGAGTCATTGCCATACAAACAATACTTAATTTTGCGCCAGGAATTTTCAATATTTCTCTTCCACACGATTCAAGTGTTGCGCCAGTTGTTATAACATCATCTATTAATAAAAAATGTTGGTTATGAAGTTTCTCTTCATAAGTAACTTTAAAAACACTTTCAGTAACATCGCTTCTATCGGCAATATTTTTTCTAACTTGTGTGTTTGAATAAATAATTCGATTTAAAATTGCTTCATTGTATTCAACTTTCAAACTTTCTGATAACGCTTTTCCAAACGCTGTTACTTGATTATAGCCGCGTTCTTTGTAACGTTTTTTGTGCAATGGTACAGGAATAATATAGTTAATAGTTTCAATTGCTGCAACCGATTTTAATTCTTCACCATACCAAAACCCTATTGATTGCCCAATTTCTTGATGCCCTTTATATTTTAATTTATGAATTAACTCTTGAACAATTCCTTTTTTATGAAAATATAAGAAAGCTGCACCAAATTCTAACGGAATTCTTCCATAAAATCGTCCCATAACATCATTATTTTTAGTTTTATGATGATTTGTCAACGGTATTTCGTGC
>JAYTPS010000468.1:0-6866 GCA_043747155.1 Flavobacterium sp.
ATTGGCAGCACAACCGAAGAAAATGGAGAATTTACAATAAACATTTCAGATAAAAACAAAAAAATAATTTTTTCGGCATTAGGATTTGAAAAGAAAACGATAAAAGTATCTGAAGCCGTTTTAGTTTATTTACATCCAGTAGAATATCAGTTGGAAGAAGTTTTTATTTCAAAACGATTAGAATCTAAACAAATAGAAATTGGCAAAACTAACAACTCAACTTATCAAGCTTTTGAAAACGGGCCAAGAATTGACACAAAGTTTTTTCCTTATTTAAAACACTACAAAAAGACCAAATACATAAAAAAAGTCAGCATTTTTATTGATAATAAACTTGATGATGCTTATGTAAAAATTCATTTTTATAAAGTAGATAAAAATGGTTTTCCAGAGGAAGAGTTATTAAAAAAAGACTTTATAGTTTCAGTAAAATCGGGTGTAAAAAAACATTTAATAAATGTTTCAGATTTTAATTTAACAATGCCTAAAAATGGAATTTTTGTTGGTTTTGAAAAATTATTAATAGAAAAAAATAAAGTTGAAAAAACAACTGTAGATGCCAATACAAACACTACAAAAAAAGCAATCACTTATTTTCCATTGCTACTTTATAACAGAGTAGAGTTAGAATCAATTTATACTTTTTCTGGCGGAAAATGGAATAAAAAAAGCAATATTTCTGACAATTTAAAAGGTAAAATATCGGTTAACGAACCAGCAATAACACTAATTCTTACCAACTAAAATATAAAATCCTATCTTTGTGGGTTAGAAAACAAAATTTAATGAAGGAAATTAAAAACATTTCGCGTTCTAGAGCGCAAGAATCTTCGGCAGCTATCGAAAGATTGTACATTACAATGAGGCATTTATTTAATCGTGGTTTTTATAAACCAATGGGAGTTTCTGGAGAAACTTTAAGAGAAGCTCTACTTGCGCTTAGACCAGAAATTTATGGAAGTATTGCCGAAGAAAAAGTAGAATTATCAGGACTTTTATATGTTATAGAAAGACTTCCTGTAGGAATTGAAGAATGTCGTTACATCAATTTAACTTCAGATGAAGGTTATTCTAAATCACATTTTCAAGCCATAGTTCCGCCAAAGCGAAGAAGAAATTGCTATAGAATTGATGAAGAGCAAATGAATGTAGAAATTACTCGTGGAAGATCAGATATTTATGATATTCTTACGCATTTGACTTTTATATTTATAGAATCACACAAAATAAAAGATCGCGTTTTAATTGACGAAAACAATAACGAAGTAACACGCGATTGGCAAAAATTAGAACAAGCAGCTTTACAAACTAAGAAACTTACTTTAATAGAAAAAGAAAAAGCCATTTCGCACACAGCCAATGTGTTGGGAAGAACTTTTGCTGAAGTTTTATCAATTTATGATGCTTTCGGAACGTCTGAAAAACCAGACAGATTTCTTCATGTTATTTATTGGTTAGGAAAACTTGCCATGGAAGAAGTTGTTGAAAATAACAAACGAACTATTACTTTTAGTCCAATTCTAAGAGAACGTCTTGGTCATCACATTCATGGAGAAATTTGGGCAACCAACATTAAAGAAGTGCTTAAACAGAATGAATTATTAGAACGACCAATTCACATAATTAGCGCCAACATGCACAGCGTTATGAATTCTATTTTCGCTTCAAATGTTCACAAAGCTAAGTTTAAAGACAAATCTGATTTCTTTATTTTTGAAGAGTTAAGCAAGCAAGGTGCACACGATGTAAGAGATAAAGTTACCGAAGTTGCACTAAAACAAGGAATGATTTCGTTACCAGATAATTCGGGAACCAATATAGATGTTCAAATATTTGATACAGCCAAAATTGACTGGGCAAAATCGGCATTTCCAAATGCTAAAATTGGTAAAGAAGCGCCAGTTTTAATAGTTATGGATTACGCATTTGGAGAACAAGCTTATGAAACTATAGACGAATTATTAAAACCCTATAAAGAAGGAAAAAAAGTAACCTTGCTCAATGTAGAATCGGTTTCTATAATGGGAAAAGCAGGAATTCTTGAAGGTGGAAAAGGTGACATTATGATTCCGAATGCTCACATAAATGAAGGTACAGCTGATAATTATTCGTTTGAAAACCAACTTACTGCAGCAATGTTTAGAGGAAATGATATTCCAGTTTTTGAAGGTCCAATGGTTACTGTTTTAGGAACATCATTACAAAACAGAGATTTATTAAAGTTTTTTCACGAATCAACTTGGGCAGCAATTGGACTTGAAATGGAAGGTTCATACTATCAAAAAGCAATTCAAAGTGCATCCAAAATTAGAAAAAGCATCAATCCAAATGTAAAAGTTCGTTATGCTTATTATGCTTCAGATAATCCATTAGAAACAGGAAGCACACTAGCATCTGGAGGTTTAGGAACGACTGGGGTAAAGCCAACCTATTTAATTACAATAAAAATATTAGAACAAATTTTCAACATAAAATAATAAATATAGTATGAGTTTAGATTCTCAAAATGTTAATGATAATCAAGAAATTGATTTGTCTCAAATTTCTAAAAAAATTGGAAGTTTTTTTGAAAGTATTTCAAAAACTATTTTTAAAGGAATTTTATTTGTAAAAAGAAATATAGTTGTTTTATCGATTTTATTTATTGTTGGTACTAGCTTGGGTTTTTATATTGATAGCACTAATAAAATTTATGATACTGAAATTATTGTAACTCCAAATTTTGAAACAACAGATTATTTGTATGCAAAAGTAAATTTGATTAATTCTAAGATTAATGAAGGCGATACAATTTTTTTAAAAAATGTTATTGGAATCAAAAACCCAAAAAAACTTAACAGCATAACAGTTGAACCTATTGTTGATGTTTACAAGTTTATTAACAATAGCGATAAAAACTTCGAGTTTATTAAATTATTAGCAGAAGACGGTGATATAAAAAAAATTGTTAATGAAAATATAACAAGTAAAAATTACATATACTACATTATAAAGTTTACTACATCATCAATTACAAGTGTTGATAAAACAGTAAAACCTATTTTAGATTTTATAAACAATTCCGAATATTATAAAAAAAACCAAAAAGAATATTTAAACAATATTCGTATAAAAATGATTGAAAATGACTCTATAATTTCTCAAATAAATGGAATACTTAATAGTTTTACAAATAAAGTAAACGGCTCTCAAGGTAATGAGAAATTAATTTATTATAATGAGAATACACAATTAAACGATGTAATTAAAACTAAAAACGACTTAGTTAATGAACAAGGATCACATAGAATTCAACTTGTTAATCTTGATAAGATTGTTAAAGATATTAGTACAACAGTGAATATAAAAAACAATAAATCAATAAGTGGAAAAATGAAATTAATGTTACCATTTTTATTTTTATTTTTATTTTTAGTATTTAGCATCTTAAAATCTTTTTATAAAAAACAATTAGCAATATATAAATTATAAATTCATGAAAGGAATTATTTTAGCTGGAGGTTCAGGCACAAGATTGCATCCGCTAACACTAGCGGTTAGTAAACAATTAATGCCAATTTATGACAAACCAATGATTTACTATCCTCTTTCAACTTTAATGTGGGCAGGAATTAGCGAAATATTAATTATATCAACACCACATGATTTACCATTATTTCAACAACTTTTGGGTGATGGAAAAAAATTAGGTTGTCATTTTGAATATGCAGTTCAAGAAAATCCAAATGGTTTAGCAGAAGCGTTTATTATCGGAAAAGAATTTGTTGGAAACGATAAAGTTGCCTTAATTCTTGGAGATAATATTTTTTACGGAACTGGCTTAGCTGAATTACTTCAGGCCAATAGCAATCCAGATGGTGGAATTATTTATGCCTATCATGTTCACGATCCAGAACGATATGGAGTTGTTGCATTTGATGCAAACGGAAAAGTACTTTCTATAGAAGAGAAACCCGAAAAACCAAAATCTAATTATGCAGTTCCTGGAATCTATTTTTATGATAATTCTGTTTTAGAAGTTGCGGCTAATATAAAACCAAGTCATCGTGGAGAACTAGAAATTACTGATGTAAACAAAGAATATCTTAATCGTGGAAATTTAAAAGTTTCTATACTCGACAGAGGAACAGCTTGGTTAGACACTGGAACTTTTCAATCGTTAATGCAAGCAGGACAATTTGTACAAGTAATAGAAGAGCGACAAGGATTAAAAATAGGTGCAATTGAAGAAGCAGCATACAAAATGGGTTTCATCAATGCCAATCAACTAAAAGAATTAGCACAACCATTGCTTAAAAGTGGTTACGGAGTTCATTTAATGAGTTTGTTAGTCTAATAAAGAGAAAAGAATATAGAAAATAAAAACTTAAGGATTGAAATTACTTTTTGAAATTGAATATGATTTTTACAGAGACTAAACTTAAAGGTTGTTTTATAATTGAGCCAAAAATAATTAGCGATGAACGTGGTTATTTTATGGAAAGTTTTAACGAACAAACATTTGAAAAAGGTATTGGTGAAAAAGTTCATTTTGTTCAAGACAACCAATCTTATTCAAGCAAAGGTGTTTTGCGTGGTTTGCATTATCAAACTAACATTCATGCTCAAGCCAAATTGGTCCGAGTGTTAAATGGAGAAGTTTTAGATGTTGCAGTAGATATTAGACCAAATTCAAAAACTTATGGTCAATATGAATCTATATTGCTTTCTGGCGATAATCAAAAGCAATTTTTTATTCCCAAAGGATTTGCTCATGGCTTTTTGGTTTTAAGTGATAAAGCATCATTTTTTTATAAATGTGATAATTTTTATAATAAAGAAAGTGAAGGTGGAATTAAATTTAACGATGCAACATTAAATATAGATTGGCAATTTGAAGTTGAAGAAATGATTATTTCAGAAAAAGATCAAAACCTACCAAATTTACAAAATGCAAAAAAAGTATGGTAGTAATAGTAACTGGCGCTAACGGACAATTAGGTCAGGCAATAAAATTTATTTCAGAAAAGTATACTAAAACAAATTTTATTTTTTGTTCATCAACTGAATTAGATATTACCAATAAACAAAATTGCATAGATATTTTTTCTAAATACAAACCCAATTTTTGTATCAATGCTGCAGCATATACAGCTGTTGATAAAGCTGAAAGCGAACCAGAAAAAGCTTACCAGATAAATGTAGTTGGAGCTAAAAATTTAGCTGAGGTTTGTAAAGAAAACACCACCATATTACTTCACATCTCAACCGATTTTGTGTTCGATGGAAGCAAGACAACACCATATAAAGAAGACGATTTGCCAAATCCAAAAGGAATATACGGACAAACAAAACTTGATGGAGAAAAAGCCATTCAGGCAACATTTAATAATTATTTTATTATAAGAACTTCATGGGTTTATTCGCAATTTGGTAATAACTTCATGAAAACCATGTTACGATTGGCTTCCGAAAGAGATTCATTGTCTGTTGTAAACGATCAAATTGGCACACCAACAAACGCTGTAGATTTAGCCGAAGCTTTAATAATAATAATTTTAGTTTCTACTAATCAAAAATCAAAAATCGTTAATCTTCAATCAAAAATCTATAATTTCTCTAACGAAGGACAATGCTCTTGGTATGAATTTGCAAAAGCAATTTTTAAAGTTAATAACATTTCCATAAATTTACAACCCATTCCATCAGTAAGTTTTCCAACACCTGCAAAGAGACCTGAGTTTAGTGTTTTAGATAAAAGTAAGATTTCAAAGACTTTCGGTATTAAAATAAGAACTTGGGAGGAAGGTCTTAAAACTGTAATTTTTCCATTATAACAGAAAAAAAACATGTAATTTTTCTATTATAATGGAAAAATCACATTTTTTTGTTAAAAAAAATGATTCAGAGAACAATTATAGAAAACATAAAAAGAGAGTTTTTCCAAAAAAAAGCAATTATTATTCTTGGAGCGAGACAAGTTGGTAAAAGCACCTTGCTTAAAAATTTATTTCTAAATGAAGAACGTGTTTTATGGTTGGATGCAGAAAACGCAGACGTTTCAATGATTTTTGAAAACGCAACTACTACGAGATTAAAATCTTTTTTCGGAAATAATACCTTTGTAGTTATTGATGAAGCCCAAAAAATAGATAATATTGGCAGTAAACTTAAACTTATTACAGATCATTTTCAAGAAATACAAGTAATTGCCAATGGTTCGAGTGCATTTGAACTACGCAATAAACTAAACGAACCATTAACTGGAAGAAAGTTTGAACACAAGCTATATCCGCTATCATTTGTAGAAATGAAAAATAATATTGGTTTACTTGAAGAAATTAGAATGTTGCCACACCGATTGGTTTTTGGTTATTATCCAGAAGTAGTTACTACTCAAAATGGTGAAGAAAAAATACTCCGATTGCTATCTGACAGTTATTTATACAAAGACATTTTGATGTTAAAAGGAATAAGAAAGCCCGAGAAAATGCAAGAATTACTAAAAGCATTGGCTTGGCAAATTGGAAGCGAGGTTAACTATAATGAATTAGGAAATTTAATTGGATTAAAAAGTGAAACTGTAGAAGAGTATATCCATTTATTAGAGCAATCTTTTGTTATTTATAGACTTAGTTCATTCCATACCAACCATCGAAACGAAATAAAAAAAGGCAAAAAAGTATATTTCAACGATTTAGGAATTCGCAACGCCATTATAAATGATTTTTCGGCTTTTGAAACCCGAAAAGATAAAGGTAACTTGTTCGAAAACTATGTAATTAACGAAATAATAAAAGACAGCGAATATAATGAAAGGTTCGAAAAATTTTATTTTTGGCGCACTAATGAGCAGCAAGAAATAGATTTAGTTATAGAAAAAAACG
>JAYTPS010000469.1:0-8149 GCA_043747155.1 Flavobacterium sp.
TTTGGCAATTTCAATTTCATCACGCGTGAGATAAATTTTAGGAAATAGTTCTTTGTCAATGTATTTGCTTAAAACATTTGCCAATTGTAATCTGTGGTAAATAGCTTCACCATCAACATTTTTTTTAGGAATAACAGTATCTGAATATAAAAAAGAAGTATACCATTTTTTAAAACCAATTCTAATTTTTGCACCACTAAAAAAAGTTGGAATACTACTTTGCCATTTTCCATATACATCAATAATCGCATCGTAATTTTCTTTTTTTAAAACCAATCCATATTTTATTAGCTTTCTTAATCCTTTATTTTTTTTAGCATCAAATAAAATAATTTTATCAATAAACGGATTGTTTTCAACAACAGCTAAAGTATTTTGTTGAATCATATAATGAATCTCACAATCGTTGTGTTGCTTTTTCAAAGCTTCACAAATAACAGTACTGGCAAGCACATCGCCAATCATTTTATTCTGAATTACCAGTACTTTCATTTGTTATTTTATTATTATTGAACACAAAATTAAACTGCAACATCATATTCACGCAATGCCTCATTCAAAGAAGTTTTTAAATCTGTACTTGGTTTTCTTTGTCCAATAATCAACGCACAAGGCACTTGAAAATCTCCAGCAGCAAACTTTTTAGTATAACTTCCAGGAATAACAACACTTCTAGCCGGCACAAATCCTTTATATTCAATAGGTTTGTTTCCTGTAACATCAATTATTTTTGTCGAAGCAGTTAGGCAAACATTAGCGCCAAGAACAGCTTCTTTTTCAACTCTAACGCCTTCAACAACAATACATCTTGAACCAATAAATGCGCCATCTTCAATAATAACTGGTGCAGCTTGTAATGGTTCAAGAACACCACCAATACCTACACCACCACTTAAATGAACATTTTTACCAATTTGAGCACAACTTCCAACTGTTGCCCATGTATCAACCATTGTTCCTTCATCTACATAAGCACCAATATTTACGTAACTTGGCATTAAAATTACACCTTTACTAATGTAGGCACCATATCTTGCAACTGCTGGTGGCACAACTCTAATTCCTTTTTCGGCATAACCAGTTTTCAATAACATTTTATCATGATATTCAAAAATTCCACTTTCCCAAGTTTCCATTTTTTGAATAGGAAAGTACATTACCACAGCTTTTTTAACCCATTCATTAACTTGCCAACCATTTTCAGTAGGTTCAGCAACTCTAATTTTTCCATCATCAAGCAATGCAATAACTTCTCTTATCGTTTTAAGCGTAGTTTCATCTTTCAATAAATCTCGGTTTTCCCAAGCATTTTCAATAGTAGTTTGTAAATTGGTCATAAATTCAAATTTTCACAAAGATAAAAATCTTTTTTTCTAGAAGCGAATGGTTTGGTGATTTTTGTAAACCATTTTCCTGCAGCAGCAAGTCGCTTTTGTTTTATTTAAAAAAAAATAAAACAAAGAGCTCCAACAATTGCTGCGTCAGGGCTAAAATAGCGTTGATTGTTTAAAAAAATCATATAACAAATCACAATAATTATATAACAACAAATATGGATTGGCAATTACTTTTGTAAAATATAGTACAAATTACTATACCCACTTATTATGAAAAAATATTACATTATTGCTTCAATGACACTTTTAATATTCTCAAGTTGTAAAAAAGCAGAAAACACAGAAACAGAAATGGATGACAATTCAATGTCTATTCAAGATTCTACCTCTATGCAAAACGAAGCTGAAGTGGCAATGGATTCTACAACTATTGATTCCTCTAATGTTGAACTTTTAGATAAAGAATCAGTAAAAACAACTACAACTAATGTTGACGAAACAAAAGGAAAATATGCTCTAGCAGAAACAAAATGGAAATTAGTAGAACTTGACGGAAAAGCAGTTTCAAACGCATCTGGAAAAGATTACTATATGAATTTAGATTCAAAATCGGGCAAATTTGAAGCTTATGCTGGTTGCAATAAAATTTCAGGAAGTTTTGTAATGAAAGCTGCCAACATGTTAGAATTTTCTAAAATTGCATCAACGAAAATGGCTTGCGATAATATGAAGTTTGAAACTAAATTCATTAAAAACATCGAAAAAACAAACAATTACATGATTGAAGGTACAATGTTACATTTTCATAAAGGTTCAAAATCAGCGGTAGCTAAATTTGAAGCCATAAAATAATTAATATTAAAATAGAAGTTCTAAATCCTCTGAAAAGAGGATTTTTTTATGTCATATAAATTAAATTTGGTAACATTAACATCAATATTATTAAATCAATTACATTTACAAAAAAATACTAAATGCCAAGAATTCTTTCAATAGATTATGGAATTAAGCGAACCGGAATTGCTGTTACCGACGATTTGCAAATAATTGCATCTGGTTTAACAACAATTCCATCTGAAACGGTTATTGTTTTTCTTAAAAATTATTTTTCTAAAGAAAATGTAATAAAAGTACTCATTGGCGAACCAAAACAAATGAATGGTCAACCATCTGAAAGTACTGATATTATTGAAAAATTTGTAACTAATTTTAAAACTGAATTTCCAGAAATTAAAGTGGAACGATCAGACGAAAGATTTACTTCTAAAATGGCATTCCAAACCATGATTGATAGCGGTTTGAAAAAAAATCAAAGAGAAAACAAAGCACTTGTTGATGAAATTGCTGCAACAATAATGTTACAAGATTATTTAGTAAGAAAATCCATTTGCTAATAATTATTCGCTCTATGAAATCTGAAATAAATAATCCTGATGTAGTTTTAATTGGAGCTGGAATAATGAGTGCAACTTTGGCAGTTTTACTAAAAGAATTGCAGCCAGATATAACTATACAAATTTATGAACGACTTGATAAACCAGCTCAAGAAAGTTCTCATGTATGGAATAATGCAGGAACAGGTCATTCGGCTTTTTGCGAATTGAACTATACACCACAAAATGAAGATGGAACGATTGATATAAAAAAAGCCATAACTATTGCCGAAAGTTTTCAGGTTACAAGACAGTTTTGGAGTTATTTGGTCGCTAATAATAAAATATCAAATCCAGAAAAATTCATCAGTTCTATACCGCATTTAAGTTTCGTATGGGGAAATGAAAATGTAAATTATCTTAAAAAAAGATTTGAAACATTAGTAAAAAATCCAATATTTTCAAAAATGAAATTCAGCACCAATTTTGATGATTTGTTATCATGGATGCCATTGATTATGGAAAATAGGAGCACCGACGAAAAAGTTGCTGCAACTTTCATGAAAGACGGAACCGATGTTAACTTTGGTCAACTAACAGAAATGATGTTAGACTACTTATCTAAACTAAAAGGTGTAAAAATTAATTACAATCATGAGGTTATAAAAATTAAACAAAAAAAAGATACTTCTTGGAAGTTAAAAACAGATGATTTAATTAGTAATGAAACAATAAAATCTAAAACAAAGTTTGTATTTATTGGTGCTGGTGGAGCATCATTATTGTTGTTAGAAAAAGCAAATTTGAAAGAAGGTGAAGGTTATGGAGGTTTTCCTGTTGGCGGACAATGGTTGAAATGTAACAATCAAGAAATAATAAATAAACACCATACTAAGGTTTATGGTAAAGCTGCTGTTGGTTCGCCGCCAATGTCGGTTCCGCATCTTGATACAAGAATTATTAACGGAAAAAAAGAATTACTTTTTGGTCCGTTTGCAGGTTTTTCGACCAAATTTTTAAAGAATGGCTCTTACTTAGATTTAATTAAATCATTAGAATTGGATAATATTAAACCAATGTTATATGCTGGTTGGAATAACCTTTCCTTAACCAAATATTTAATTGATCAAGTAATGCAATCAGATGAAAAAAGAATTGAAGCATTACAAGAATATTTTCCTAATGCCAAGCAAGAAGATTGGGAATTACTAGATGCTGGTCAAAGAGTGCAAGTAATAAAAAAAGACGAAAAAGAAGGCGGAATATTAGAATTTGGAACCGAAATAATTACTACTTCCGACGGAACTTTAGCTTGTTTACTTGGTGCTTCTCCTGGTGCATCAACTGCAGTTTCTATAATGATAAATATATTAAATAAATGTTTTCAAGAAAAAATGAAAGACACTAATTGGCAGGAAAAATTAATAAAAATGATTCCATCCTATGGTCAATCTTTAAATTCTAATTTAGATTTATATAAAACAATTTCAGAAATTACAACCAAAACCTTAAAGTTGTAACACTAATTTATTTTTTTGTTTACTTTTGCAACTCGATTTCAAATAATATGCAATTAGAAATCTAAAATTTTATACTATAATGATATTACCAATTGTTGGCTACGGCGATCCAGTTTTAAGAATAGTTTGCGACGAAATTTCTAATGAATATCCAAATTTTAAAGAAGTTTTAGCAAATATGTATGACACAATGTATAATGCTTTTGGTGTTGGATTAGCCGCACCACAGGTTGGAATTGCTATTCGTTTATTTGTTATAGATACCGAACCATTTAGTGATAGTGACGATTTATCTAAAGAAGAACAAGAAAAATTAAAAGGATTTAAACAAACATTCATTAACGCCAAAATGTTGAAAGAAGAAGGTGATGAATGGAGTTTTAATGAAGGTTGCTTAAGTATTCCAGATGTTCGTGAAGACGTTTATAGAAACGAAAGAATAACTATAGAATATTATGATGAAAATTTCATAAAAAAAATAGAAGTTTACGATGGCTTGATTGCCAGAGTTATACAACATGAGTACGATCATATTGAAGGAATTTTATTTACTGATAAAATATCTACTCTAAAAAAGACGTTAATAAAGAAAAAGCTTCAAAACATTATGGATGGAAAAGCAAAACCAGATTACAGAATGAGATTTGCTAATAAAAAAGGAAGATAAATATCAATTACAAAAATATCAATTTTAAAATATAAATAAATGACTGTAGAAAAAATATTAGCCATTTCAGGAAAACCTGGATTATACGAATTAAAAGTACAAACTCGTTCAGGTTTTGTGGCTGAATCAATGATAGACGGAAAAAAAATTACTGTAGGTTTGCGAAGTAATGTGAGTTTATTATCTGAAATATCAATGTATACTTATACTGAAGAAAAACCTTTAGTAGATATTATGCGTGCCATTGCAGTTAAAGAAAATGAAGGTCAGGCAATTTCACATAAAGAAGATAACGCAAAATTAATTGCTTATTTTAAAGAAGTTTTGCCAGATTATGATGAAGATAGAGTTTATCCATCAGATATTAAAAAAGTATTAAATTGGTACAATATGCTTCAACAAAAAGGAATGGTTTCCAAAGAAGAGCCAAAGGTTGATGCTGCTGAAAATGTTAAAAATGAAGTTGTTAAAGTAGTCAAAGCAAAGAAAGAAGTTAAAACTGAAAAAGGTGATACTAAAGTTGCTAAAGAAGTAAAGCCAAAAACAAAAACTAAGAAATAGTTAATTACTTTTTTATAAATATTAATCCTATTGCATGAGGAATGTAATAGGATTTTTTATTTTTACATAAAAAAATTTTTATGAATTCTCGCCAACAACAACTTGATGCGTTTAGCAGATTACTAGATATAATGGACGAATTGCGTGAAAAATGTCCTTGGGATAAAAAACAAACTCTAGAAACGCTTCGCCATTTAACCATTGAAGAAACCTACGAATTAGGTGATGCAATACTAAATAATGATTTGCAAGAAATTAAAAAAGAACTTGGCGATTTACTACTGCATATTGTTTTTTATGCCAAAATTGGAAGTGAAACCAACGATTTTGATATTGGCGATGTATGTAACGAAATTTGCGAAAAATTAATACATCGTCATCCTCATATTTATGGTGATGTTACGGTTGCAGATGAAGAAGAAGTAAAACAAAATTGGGAAAAGTTAAAACTTAAAGAAGGAAAAAAATCAGTTTTAGAAGGAGTTCCTAAAGGATTGCCAGCATTAGTTAAAGCAAGCAGAATTCAAGATAAAGCGAAAGGTGTTGGCTTTGATTGGGAAGAATCGCACCAAGTTTGGGATAAAGTGCAAGAAGAAATACAAGAATTGCAAGTTGAAATAAAAGCAGGAAATCAAGAAAAAATTGAAGCCGAATTTGGAGATGTTTTATTCTCGATGATAAATTATGCACGATTTTTAAATGTAAATCCAGAAGATGCATTAGAAAGAACCAATAAAAAATTCATTAAAAGGTTTCAATATCTTGAAAGTAAAGCTGGTGAACTCGGAAAACCATTAATGGATATGACACTAGCAGAAATGGATGTTTTTTGGGAAGAAGCTAAGAAATTGTAATTATCCAAAAATAAAGCGTAAAAATATTTTATCAAAAATTAACTATATTTGAAAAACCACAAAAAAATGGAAGAAAAACACGAATTAAAACGCTCATTAGGATTAATAGATGCTACAAGTATAGTTGCAGGTTCAATGATTGGCTCAGGAATATTTATTGTTACTGCTCAAATGGCAAAAGATGTTGGTTCGGCAGCATGGCTTTTAGTAATTTGGTTAGTAACCGGATTGTTAACAATGTCTGCAGCGCTAAGTTATGGCGAATTGGCTGGAATGATGCCCAATGCTGGTGGACAATTTGTTTATATTCAGCGTGCTTACGGAAAACTAGCTTCTTTTCTTTATGGTTGGACTGTTTTTACTGTAATTCAAACAGGAGTTATCGCCGCAGTTGCAGTAGCATTTGCTAAATATGCAGCAGTTTTTTTTCCGGTTTTAGACACAGAATTAATTAAAATTGGCGAAAGTTTTATCTTTACCAATATGCAAATTCTTGCAATGGCAAGTATTATTTTGTTAACTTACATTAATACTAGAGGTGTAAAAACTGGAAAATCTATTCAATTATTTTTTACTTCGGCTAAACTAATAGCACTTTTTGCAATAATTATTTTAGGATTATATGTGGGTTTAAAAACGGATGTTTTGTCAAATAATTTTTCCAATATGTGGGATGCATCTAAAACTGTTTTAAATCCAGATGGAAGCAAAACTGTAACAAAACTGGCAGGAATAGCTTTGCTTGGAGCAATGGGCGCAACAATAATAAATTCTTTATTTTCTAGTGATGCATGGAACAATGTAACTTTTATTGCAGGAGAAATTAAAGAACCAAAGAAGAATATTCCGAGAAGTTTATTTCTTGGTACATTAATAGTTACAATAATTTATATTTTGGCAAACATTGCCTATTTAGCTTTGCTTCCAATACAAGGAACACCAACTGCAACTTCGGTAATTGATAACGGAATAATGTTTGCCAATCAAGATAGAGTTGGAGCAGCTGCAGCCAATGTAATTATGGGAAATATTGGAGTTTTTGTAATGGCTGGACTAATAATGGTTTCAACATTTGGTTGCAATAGCGGATTAATTTTGTCTGGTGGAAGATTATTTTATGCCATGGCAAAAGATAAATTGTTTTTTAAAGAAGCTCAAGATTTAAATAATAATGATGTTCCTGCAAAAGCACTTTGGTTACAATGTTTTTGGGCTTGTATACTTTGTATTTCTGGTAGATATGGAGATTTATTGACCTATGCTACTTTTGCATCCTTATTATTTTATGTTTTAACTATTTATGGAATTTTTATTTTAAGAAAAAAAGAGCCAAATGCAGAACGACCTTACAAAGCTTTTGGTTATCCAATAATTCCAATGCTTTATATAATTGTTACTGCATTAATTTGTATTACATTATTGATATATGAAACAAAAAGTACTGGTTTAGGATTGTTTATTGTTGGATTAGGAATTCCAGTATATTATTTATTTTTGAATAAAAAAGAATAATTATGAAACCACCATATTATGCAGTAATCTTCACTTCGATTAGAACTAATATTGATGATGATTATGCAAATATGGCAACTAAAATGGAAAATTTAGCCAAATTACAAGACGGATGTCTAGGTGTTGAATCTGCAAGAAATGAAATTGGAATTACAGTTTCATATTGGAAAGATTTAGAATCAATAAAAAACTGGAAGCAAAACTTAGATCATCTTGAAGCTCAAACTAAAGGAATTAGCACTTGGTATGAAAACTATACAGTTAGAATTGCTTTAATAGAAAGAGAATATAGTTTTAATAAATAATTTTTTGTAAATTTTTTAAA
>JAYTPS010000470.1:0-4294 GCA_043747155.1 Flavobacterium sp.
GATATATTCCTTTTTAGCTGCTTTACTGGTTTAGCATACATAGATGTAAAAAACTTAACAAAGTCCCATATAAGCATTGGTATTGATGGCGAGAAGTGGATATTTACACACAGACAGAAAACTGAAACCGCTTCTAAAATTCCTATTCTTCCCGTAACACAAATGATTATCGATAAATACAACAATCATCCAAAAAGCAATAACGAAGATAGACTTTTACCAATCCTAACAAATCAAAAAATGAATGCCTATTTAAAGGAAATAGCAGGTGTTTGCGGGATTGAAAAAGATTTAACCTTTCACATTGCTCGACATACTTTTGCGACTACCGTAACGCTTACAAATGGTGTTCCAATAGAAAGTGTAAGTAAAATGCTTGGACATAAAAATTTAAGAACTACCCAACACTACGCAAAGGTTTTGGATAAAAAAGTAAGTGAGGATATGAAAATATTGAGGGATAAATTTTTAGAAATCAATATTAATTATAAACAAAATATTATCTAAATCTCGTACAATATTAATAAGTCAAATTTAAAAAAAGATTTTATATTTGAACAAAAATAATAATGATTTCTTATTTACTTGAAATAAATAATTTCGTTGAAAATCTCGACAGCAAAACACTGAAAATGCTCGAAAGTATTTCGGTTACAAAAACTTATAAAAAAGGAGAATATTTATTGCAACAAGACCAAATTTGCAAAAACAGTTATTTCATTGAAAAAGGAATTGCCAGAAAATTTTATCTCAATGATGGTAAAGAAATTACAACCGAATTGTATTTTGACGATGATATGGCAGTTTCATTTTATAGTTATTGTTTGCAAAAACCCAGTCGCGAATACATTCAAGCAATAACTGATGTATCAGTTTCGCAGACAGATTATGTTGCTTTTCAAAAAGCAAAAAAAGATTTCCCAAAACTCATCGAACTCGATTTAATGATGAACGAATATTGCGTGATGTGGCTCGAAGAACGTTTGTTTGGGTTTCACACAATGGATGCAACAAGTCGCTATCTTAAAATTTTAACCGAGCATTCGCATATTATTCAAAATATTCCACTCACTTACATTGCTTCATATTTGGGTATTTCTTTAGAAACTTTAAGTAGAATTCGAGCGAAAATTTAATTTTTTAATTTCATTATTTGACCTAAGTCAAATGTAGCGCAAAATTATCATTGCAATTTTGCACTTCTATTTGTTATTTATAAAGTCAATATATGAAGCCGATTTCTACCAAATCAAAAATTATTTTTGCAGTTGTTGCAATAGTCACAGTTTTTGCGATTATGTATTTCTTGTTTGCCCAACAAGACAAAGCATTAAACGAAATTGTAAAAGAAAAAAAATTAAACAAAATTGCTGTTGAAACTTCCAAAATAAGTAATCAATTGTTTAGCAATTCATTTTCTGTTCCTGCTACTTTAGAACCTTTTGAAACTGTAAATGTATCATTTGAAAGTTCTGGAATCATTAAAAAATTTGCTTTCAATCTTGGAAATAAAATCCAAAAAGGACAATTAATTGCAATTCTAGATAATGAAATTGCAAACCGTCAACATCAATTGAACGTTATCAATCTTGAAAAAACCAAGAATACCTATAACAAGTATAAAGAATTAAATAGCAACAACAATATTCCAAAAATTGAATTTCAAAATATGGAATTCGAATTACAAACTGCAGAAAAACAAGTTGCAATTTCAAAAAAAACCGTTTCATTTTCGCAAATTTTCGCCCCAATTTCAGGCATTATTACTTCTAAATTCTTCAATAATAATGATTTAGTTCAAGCCTATTCGTCAATAATTACCATTTCGAACAATTCTAAATTAAAATGTATTGTCAATTTGCCATACCAAGATTGGTCAAATCTAAACATTGGCGATAATGCTATTGCAACATTTAGTCAAACAAATGAAACGGTTATTGGTAAAATCACTAAAAAAATTCCTGCTCCATCACAAGCAAAAACCTATCCAATAGAAATTGTAATTTCCAATCCAGCAAAACTTATTCCTGGTTTAATTGTAGATATCAATTTTGATAAAGATAAAAACCAACAACTTTTAGCAATTTCTCGAAATGCTGTTATAATAAAATCCAGCGAAAGTTTTTGCTATGTTTTATTAAATAAAAAAATAGAATTACGCAAAATTACTACAGGAATTTTTAATAATGATTTTATAGAAATTAAATCTGGAATTAATGAAAACGAGGAAATAATTTCGAAAGGAATTCAAAATATTACGCCAGACACAAAATTTGAAAACCTTTTAATTTCAAAATAAGATGAGCATTACCGAATTATCAATCAAACGCCCAATTTTATTTATTGTTTTTTACATAGTTTTAATTGGTTTAGGAATTTTTAGTTATTCAACTTTGAAGTACGAATTGTTACCAAACATTGCCGCGCCATTCGTTTCGGTTGTTACCGAATACCAAGGTGCATCGCCTCAAACTGTTGAAGATGCGGTTACCAAAAAACTAGAAGATGGTTTATCATCTGTAAGCAAAGTAAAAAAAATGTCGTCAACATCGTCTGAAAGTTTGTCGGTTATTGGATTAGAATTCAATCAAGATGTTGACCCAGACCAAGCGACTCAAAGTGTGCAACGAGTCGTAAATCAAATCGTTTCTTCATTACCTAAAAACAGTAAAACACCATCAGTCGAAAAATTTAATTTGAATGATTTGCCAGTTTTAGTAATTTCTACAACTTCAAGTATTGAAATTAATGATCTTAGAAAAATAATTAAAAATCAAGTAAAGCCTCGATTGGCAAAAATTCCTGACATTGGTCAAATTGCATTGAAAGGTGGTGAAGAACAAGAAATTAAAATTTTATTGGATAAAGATAAAATTAATGGATTAAATCTTTCTACAATGCAAATTGTCGATGCGCTGAACAAAGCCAATGTATCAATTCCGTTAGGAAACATAGAGCAATCTAACTTAAAATTAAACCTTCGATTAGACGGAAAATTTAATTCAATAGATGAAATTAACGAAATTATTGTTCTTGAAAACCTTGATAAGTCAAAGATATATTTAAAAGATATTGCAAAAGTTCAATTTGGTAACAAAGCAAAATTTTCTATAAATAGTTTGAATAAAATCAATACAATTGGAATAAATATTCAAAAACAAACTGGTTCCAACGCTGTCGAATTATCCGAAAAAGTAAGAATTGAATTAACCAATATCGAAAATGATTTTGCAGCTATAAATCTAAAATTTACTGTTGCACAAGACAGTTCAGAATATACTTTAAAGGCTGCCAAAACGGTTTATAAAGATTTTTTTATTGCTTTATTACTGGTTTCGCTCATTATGTTGGTTTTTTTGCATAGTGTAAGAAACGCTGTAATTGTTATGATTGCAATTCCAACATCGCTGGTTACGGCTTTTATAATGATGTATTTAATGAATTTTACATTAAATATAATGACTTTATTGGCAATGAGTTTGGTTATCGGAATTCTGGTTGATGACAGTATTGTTGTGCTAGAAAATATTTACAAACATCTCGAAATGGGCAAAAACAAAGCAGTTGCTGCTTTAGATGGGCGAAACGAAATTGGTTTTGCAGCACTTTCAATTACATTAGTAGATGTTATCGTTTTTTTGCCACTTATTATGGTTCCTGGCGTAACTGGAAGTTTGATAAAAGGATTTTCACTGGTAATTGTGGTTTCTACATTAACAAGTTTATTGGTTTCGTTTACCTTAACGCCGATGTTGGCAAGCCGTTTTGCTAGACTAGAACATTTATCTGCAAAAACATTTGGCGGAAAAATTTTAATGGCAACCGAGCGTTTCTTGAATACTATTACCAATAAATACATACAATTATTAAAACTTTCACTACGCCATCGATTGGCAACAATTATGGTTTGTGTTGCCTTACTTTTTAGTTCGTTTGGCTTGGTTATTTTTGGATTTATTGGCGCAGAATTTATTCCATCGGCAGATAAAGGCGAAATTTCTATTGCGGTAACATTGCAACCAGGAATAAAGATTGAAGAAACTAAAAAAATAGTTTCTGATTTAGAAAAAAGCATAGCAAATCTAAAAGAAATTACTACGATAGCCACAACTATTGGCGATAAAAGCGACGGATTAAATACCATTTCGGCATCGAATGTTGCAACAATGAACATTAAATGTGTTGCTGCAAACGAAAGAGAAAAATCTATCAAAGATATTGCTCGAGATATTCGACAAGTTGCCAATAATTTTCCTGGAATTAATGTACAAATAAGTCCTATTGGAATGATTGG
>JAYTPS010000471.1:0-3100 GCA_043747155.1 Flavobacterium sp.
GACAAGTTTTTTTATATTTTCTTATTTACTTCACCAAATTTAGAAGTTGATAAAAGACTTGAATTACTAATTAACGGAAAAATAAATAAAGAAATAGTAGTAATGGGTTCATCTCGTGGTGCGTATGATATAATTGCAAGTCAAATTGAAAAAGAAACTAATCAATCTTGCTATAATATTTCTTATCCAGGATCAAATATCGAGTTTCATGAATTTTTATTAAAAACACTTCTAAAATTTAATAAAAAACCCAAAATAATTATTTTACCAATTGATGATCCATCAGAGTTACTATTTGATAAAACATTAAATTTTAGGTTCGAAAGATTATATCCTTTAGTTAAGTATAATTATATTACAAACGAACTTATTAAACAAAAAGAAAAAAGTCAGCTTGCAAGAATTTTGTGCTTAGCAAGATTAAACAGAGGAAACTTTAGTTTTAAGAAAAAGAAAATTTCTATAGAAAGTCCAATTCTTGCCTGCGGTTCAATGCCGTTTATAAATCAATTAAATAGAGGGAAATTTAATTTTTATAAACACTTAAAAAAATATTCTAAAAAAAATGAAAAACAAAGTAAGGTAAAAGCTTTTCTACAATTTCAAGATATTTGCATTAAAAACAACATCAAATTAATTTACTGTTTCACACCCAATTTTCGACCATATAATCAAGATTTAGAAAAAAGGATTATAAAAAATTCGTCCAAAGAAAACAAATTTTTTGTTTATGACACTTTAAATCAATTATACAAAAAAGAAGAATATTTTTATGATGAATCTCATTTAAATATAAAAGGTGCAAAACTATACACCTCAGAACTAAGTAATTTCTTAAATTTGAATAAAAATTAACACCTAAAGTTATTTTATTAAAAACAATTTAATAAATATGAAAAAAGTAGGATTCATTCCAATACGAAAAGGTTCCAAAGGAATTGTAGGAAAAAATAAAAAGAAAATGCTTGGTAGACCTTTGTTTACTTGGGTTTTAGCAGAAGCAATTTTTTCTAATTTAGATCATGTTTATGTATTTACAGACGATGATGAAATAATTGAATTTATTGAAAAAGAATATACTTGGACCAATAAAGTTAAAGCATTAAAAAGAAACGAGCTAAATGCAAATGATACTGCAACTACCGAAAGTGCCATGCTTGAATTTGCTGAAAAAATAAATAATGATTTTGATATGCTTTGTTTACTTCAAGCCACATCACCACTAACAACTTCTTTAGATATTGATAATACAATTAATACAATCACTAACGAAAATTTTGATTCAGTGGTATCAGTTGTAAAAACCCATCGATTTACATGGAATAGGAATGGAACACCTCAGAATTATGATTATTTAAAACGTCCAAGACGACAAGATTTTGAAGGATTGTTAATTGAAAACGGAGCTGTTTATTGCTCAACAAAATTAGCTTTTTTAGAATCTAAAAATAGATTAAGCGGCAAAATTGGAGTTGTAGAAATGCCTGAAGAAACCTTAATTGAAATTGATTTAAATTCTGATTGGATCATTGCAGAAAACCTTTTAATTGAAAGACAAAAAAAACAAAAATCAACTCAAAGAATAGAGTATTTAGTTCTTGATGTTGATGGCGTTTTTACAGATGGATGTGTTTATTATAGTAAAGATGGAGAATTATCTAAAAAATTCGACATGCGTGACGGAATGGGTTTAGAAATTATTCGTCAAAATAATATTGAAGTAGTTGTAATAACCTCCGAAAATTCTGAACTTGTAGCCAAAAGAATGCAAAAGTTAAATATTAAAAACACCTTTTTAGGAGTTAAAGATAAATTTTCATTTTTAAAAGATTTTCTTCATAATAAAAATAGTAATTTTGGCGCCGTTGCTTATGTTGGTGATGATGTAAATGATTTGGCTAATTTATGCAGTGTTGGTTGGTCGTTTGCACCAATAAATGCAACAAATGTTGTTAAAAACAATGTTGATGTTGTTTTAACAAATGAATCAGGAAAAGGAGCAATACGTGAAGTGTGCGATATTATTTTAAATTATAATAAAAGATATGAATAGTTACAAAAAACCATATATAATTGCAGAAATTGGTTGCAATCACAAGGGTGAAATTGCAATAGCCAAAGAATTAATAAAAATAGCCAAAATATTTTGTAATGTAGATGCAGTAAAATTTCAAAAAAGAAATAATGTTGAACTTTTAACAGAAGAACAATACAATGCACCACATCCAAATCCTCAAAATTCTTATGGCGATACCTATGGTGCACACAGAGAATATCTTGAATTTGATTTGGCTCAAAATGCCGAAATAAAAAAATATTGTGAAGAAATTGGTATTGTATATTCAACTTCAGTTTGGGATTTAACTTCTGCCAAAGAAATTGCATCTTTAAACCCAGAGTTTATAAAAATACCTTCTGCATGTAATAACAATTATGAAATGTTGGGTTGGTTGTGTGACAATTATAAAGGAGAAATTCATATTTCTACTGGAATGACAACTAAAAATGAAACAGAAGATTTGGTTAATTTTTTTACTGAAAAACAGCGAAATAAAGATTTGGTTTTATACAATTGCACTTCGGGTTATCCAGTTCCGTTTGATGATGTTTGTTTACTAGATATTAATTTATTAATGGCGAAGTATGGAAATAAAGTAAAACACATTGGTTTTTCTGGTCATCATCTAGGAATTGCGGTTGATGTTGCAGCTTTTACACTTGGCGCAAACATTATAGAAAGACATTATACAATTGATAGAACTTGGAAAGGAACAGATCATGCAGCTTCACTAGAACCAGAAGGTTTGAGAAAACTTGCAAGAGATTTAAAAGCAGTTCACAAAGCTCTAACTTTTAAAAGTCAAGATATTCTCCCAATTGAGCAAGTGCAACGAGATAAATTAAAAAACCAAAAAGTTTAGGTTTTTATGAACAATAAAATCTTTATTTTTCTTCCTGATGGAGTTGGATTAAGAAACTTCGCTTTTACCAAATTTAAAGAAATTGGTGATAAAAAAGGATATGAAATAACTTTTTGGAACAATACACCATTTTCTATAAAAAAAGAAATTGGTTTTGATGAGGTGAAAATTGAAAACCA
>JAYTPS010000472.1:0-3537 GCA_043747155.1 Flavobacterium sp.
CGATTATCTAATAAAACCAGTCAATCCGAATCAGATATTATTGAGTTTAAAGAAAAATCTAGATCATTCAAGATTAGTTTCCGAGAAAACTACCTTAGATTATCAGAAAGAATTTCGCAAAATAGCTTTAGAATTAGCAATGGTAAATTCTTATGAAGATTGGGTAGAATTGTATAAAAAACTTATTTTTTGGGAATTAGAATTAGAAAATATTGAAGATACTAATTTGATAGACATACTTGAATCTCAAAAAACCGAAGCCAATTCGCAATTCGGAAAATTTATTGAACGAAATTATGAAGATTGGTTCGTGCCAAAAGCTGATAAACCAATACAATCGCACACTTTGTTCAGAGAATTGGTAGTTCCAGAATTGGTTAAAAAAGATAAGCCAGTGTTGTTTGTGGTAATTGACAACTTGCGTTACGACCAATGGAAAGCAATGGAAAGTACGATTAACAACTACTATAAACTAGAAAAAGAAGTGGCTTATTATGCAATGCTGCCAACCGCAACTCAATATGCTAGAAACGCTATTTTTTCAGGTTTAACTCCACTCGAAATGGAGAAGCAGTTTCCGCAATATTGGAAAAATGATGTTGAAGAAGGTGGAAAAAACCTTTTTGAAGCAGAATTTTTAACTGCACATTTAAAAAGATTAGGATTAAATATTAAACAAGACTATTTCAAAATTACCAATCTTGCTGGTGGAAAAAAATTGGCAGACAATTTTAGAACATTAAAAGAAAATAATTTAGTAACAGTAGTGTATAACTTTGTGGATATGCTTTCGCATGCCAAAACCGAAATGGATGTGGTAAAAGAATTAGCATCAGATGATAAAGCATACCGTTCATTGACACTTAGTTGGTTTAGAAACTCACCTTTATTAGACATCATTCAGCAAGCTCAAAAACTTGGTTTTAAATTGATTATAACCACAGATCACGGAACTATAAATGTAAAAAACCCAACCAAAGTGATTGGCGATAAAAATACCAGTTTAAACCTTAGATACAAAACCGGAAGAAGTTTATCCTTTGAAGATAAAGATGTTTATGCTATTAAAGATCCAAAAAAAATTGGGCTTCCAACCATCAATATGAGTAGTTCTTTTATATTTGCCAAAAATGATAACTTTTTAGCTTATGTAAACAATTATAATCATTATGTAAGTTATTATAGAAACACCTACCAACATGGCGGAATTTCGTTAGAAGAAGTTATTGTACCTTTTTTGGTTTTCAATCCAAGATAAATAGCAATTAGTGTTCAGAATATAGTAATCAGTTAACTGAACACTAAAAACTGAACACTAAAAACTGAAAATTGAACAGTATAAACTGAAAACTGAACACTAATCCCATGGAAATCATCTTTTCATTAGAAGAAATTAATGCTGTAGCGCAAAAAATCATATCCGAAAATCCAAAAAAAGTGCTACTTTTTAAAGGAAATATGGGTGTTGGAAAAACTACTTTGATAAAATCATTAGCCAAAAATCTTGGTGTATCTGACGCTACAAGTAGCCCAACCTTTTCTTTAGTTAATCAATATCAAATATTTCAAAATCAATATGTTTATCATTTTGATGTTTATAGAATTAAAAATGAAATTGAAGCTCTAGACATGGGAATTGACGAATACTTAAATTCTGGTAATTGGTGCTTTATTGAATGGCCCGAAAATATTCCAAGCTTAATTCCAAAGGAACATTCTACAATAAAAATAGAGTTACTTCCAGACGGAAAACGTAAATTGATTTTGCAATAATTATTTGTAAAAGCCATATTTTCTATCACAATTGAATTTGATATTGACATTGTACTTGAGATTGCAATTGCAATTAATATTGAATTTGATATTGAATTTATTTTTTTTGTAACTTGTGCCAATATATTGTAATTTATGTCAATAACACCTTTTACAAAGCAACAATTACTTCCTCAAGAAGAGAAGCTCGAAATAGCACGTCATAAAAGCGAACTTTTTATTGGAATTCCTAAAGAAACCAGTTATCAAGAGCGAAGAATATGCTTAACTCCAGATGCAGTTCACTCGCTTACTGCTCATGGTCATCGCATTTTAATGGAATCTGGTGCTGGAGAAAGTGCCAGTTATAGCGATAAAGAATATAGTGATGCTGGAGCCGAAATTACTAAAGATATTCAAAAAGTTTTAACTTGTCCAATGTTGCTTAAAGTTGAACCACCAACCATGAGTGAAATTGATATGATGAATCCAAATTCTATAATTATATCTGCTATTCAGTTAAAAACTAGAAAAAAAGAATATTTTGAAGCATTAACTAAAAAGAAAATAACAGCTTTAGCATTTGAATATATTAAAGATGAAGATGGTTCTTATCCTGCAGTAAAATCATTAAGTGAAATTGCTGGAACTGCATCAATACTGGTTGCAGCCGAACTAATGATAAATAATCAATTTGGAAAAGGGTTGTTATTTGGAAATATTACCGGAGTTCCACCAACAGAAGTTGTAATTATTGGTGCAGGAACTGTTGGAGAATTTGCTGCTAAAACTGCGGTTGGTTTGGGTGCAAATGTAAAAGTTTTCGATAATTCAATTACAAAATTGAGACGTTTACAAAACAATTTGAGTCAACGTGTTTTCACTTCAACTATTCAACCTAAAGCATTACTTAAAGCGCTTCGTCGATGTGATGTTGCTATTGGTGCCATGCGAGGTAAAGAAAGATGTCCAATTGTGGTTACAGAAACTATGGTCGAGCACATGAAGAAAGGTGCTGTAATTGTTGATGTTAGTATTGATACTGGTGGTTGTTTTGAAACTTCCGAAATAACAACTCATGAAAAACCTACTTTTATAAAAAATAATGTGGTTCATTATTGTGTACCAAATATACCTTCACGATATTCCAAAACTGCCTCACTTTCAATAAGCAATATTATTACGCCTTATTTACTTCAAATTGCCGATGATGGCGGTATTGAAAGCTCTATTAGATGTAATAAAGGATTAAAAAATGGTGTTTATTTATATCACGGAATATTAACCAACAAAGCGATTGGAGATTGGTTTAATCTGCCAGATAGTGACATCAATTTAATTGTTTTTTAATCTAGTAATTCAAAAATATTATAATCTTTACATTACATTTGCAAAAAAAACAAGAATGAAGTTTTATCAAAGATTGGCCTATTATTTAGTTGGCCTAGTTATGGGAGCTTTTGTTGTTGCGCTTGTGCTTTCCGGAAAAGATACACGTTGCAATTATTTTCCTAATTCAAGAGTTTTAAACGATTTAAGGAACAAACCTTTTCAATACAGTATAGAAGCATCTAGAAAATTATCTGAAGATTGGATTGATACTGTTGATATTAAAAACACTTTAACTTATGGTGATGTTGATTTTGATAAAAGTAATGTTGTATATCAAAAAGGTAAACTTTATATAATTGAAGGTCATACTATTAAAAAAGATACAATTACATTAAGAGTAATTAATTATCCAAGCAAAGTTGTTCTAGAAGATATTATAAGAAAGAAATAAAA
>JAYTPS010000473.1:0-4363 GCA_043747155.1 Flavobacterium sp.
GAAAAAAAATTTTAAAAAAAGAATTAGAAAAAAAAGACTTAGAAATTAATCATCAAAAAGAATTACTAAAATCTATAATAATTACACAAGAACAAGAAAGAAAAAGAATTGCACAAGATTTGCATGATGATATTAGTTCTAAATTAAATGTAGTTTCACTAAACAGTCATCTTTTAAAAAGTTCAAATCTTACTAAGGTGGAGCTTTTAGAAATAACTAATAATATTTCTTCTTTAACCGCCAAAGCATTAGAAAATTCAAGAAGAATTGCCCACGATTTATTACCTCCAGTACTCGAAAAATTTGGTATTCATGCTGGTATTGAAGAGTTGGTTGTTGAGTATAATAGTTCTAAAATTGTAAATGTTATTTATAAAAATGATATAAAATTTAATGTTGACCAAATTGATAATCAATTGCATATTTTTAGAATCTTACAAGAGTTGTTAAATAATTCTGTACGACATGGTAAAGCATCCAAAATCTCAATAGATTTTAGTTCTATTAATGGTGTTAATACTTGTATTTATAAAGATAACGGAATGGGTTTCGACACAACTTCTTCTCAAAATATGAAAGGATTAGGCATGAAAAACATTGAGAGTAGAATAACTTTTTTAAACGGAACTTTTTCTATAAATTCACAAAAAAATGGTGGTGTAAACGTAATTTTCACTTTTTAAAATATGAACAATACTATCAAAATTATTGTTGCCGATGATGAAGAGCTTTTTAGAAGCGGAGTATCTTTTATTTTACATAGAGAAAAAAATATTGAAGTAATATATGAAGCTTCTAACGGAATTGAACTTATTGATTATTTAAAAACCAATAACAACTATCCAGATATAGTATTGATGGATTTAAAAATGCCTTTACTCAATGGTGTTGAAGCCACAAAATTAATTCATAAAGAATTTCCAGTGGTTAAAATAATTGCACTCACTAGTTATAACACCAAATCTTTTATTGCCAATATGATAAACGTTGGTGCATCTTCCTATTTAGTTAAAAATGCTTCTCCCAAAGAAATGATTGATACTATAAAAGAAGTTGCCGAAAAAGGGTTTTATTACAGCGACGAGGTTTTAAAAGTTATACAAGATGATATAATTTCTAATGAAATAATTTCTAAAAGTACTTTCGATGTAGATTATTTAACTAAACGTGAAAGCGAAGTTTTGCAACTTATGTGTGAACAATTTAGTACTCATGAAATTGGAGAAAAATTGTTTATTAGCAGTCGTACTGTTGAAGGTCATAGAAATAATTTAATATTAAAAACAGAATCTAAAAATATTGCAGGATTGGTAGTTTTTGCAATTCAAAATAAATTAATAACATTAGATTACTTTAATTAACTAGCAATTGAATGTTTGCCCCAACCAATAATCTCAAATGAGTTTGGAGTAAATTCAGAATTGTTTTCTAAAACACCTGCAATTCCTGTTGCAACTGAAGAAAATCGTATTGCTTCACTACTTACAATTGACAGTATTGTAATTGCATCCAACTCGGGTTTATTAAGTTTTTTACTTTTTTTATAATTAGTAAGTGTTTGTATACTTTCTTGAATTGAAAATGCAGAAACTTTTGGAAGTTGATAAGGATAACCAGTGTTTTTACAGGAGCCATCAATTTTTAGTGTAATACATTCTTTAGAAAATATATCACAAAGAGAGCAATCCTTTTTAAACTTAAATTCAGTATTGTTTGCAATTTTAAAACCCAAAATAGCAATTGAAGATTCTGTTGGAACATTATTGGCATTTTGTTCTAATGCAAAATTTAAATACAACTTTATTGAACCCACATTTGGATGCGAAAGTTGAACAATTTGACACTTAGATCTTACTCCATTTACTTTGATAAAATTTATTATCTGTTTTAAATGGGAAAGATATATCGAACTTTTTTCTAAGCTTAAATTAAATATCATTTAAAAATTTAGCTTAAAATAAATTGCACCGATAAGACCAAATAAATAACAATCATTATAACAAATAATGAAATACCTATTTTTTTGACAAAATTTAAACTTCTAAAAGAATTACCCATTGTTATAGTTTCGTTTATATTCATAATAATTAGGATATTAATTATAAGTCAAAATTACAAAGTATAAACCAATCCTATATACGTAGTTTTACGTGATTTTAGTTTTGAAATGAAATAAAATATTTAACAAAATTTTATCTTTGATGTTACCTATTAAAAATAGTATCTTCGGTTTATAATTTATTTACACAGATGAAAACTATTAAAGAGGTTTGCTTATTGTTGTTTTTAGTTTGTATCCTGCCAATGCGAGCTAATTTTGTACTTTTGCCAATGGATGATGTTTCACAAAAAAATCATCTAAAAGCTTATGGAATAACTTATTGGTGTTTAAATAAACAGTACAAAGCAAGCTGGTTACTTAATTATCGAGGTGGTTCTTTTTTATTACCTGATGCTGCTGAAATTAGAAAAGAATGTCAAATTAGAAATGTAAGTTTTGAAGTATTATCAGATTCTGAAGCCAATCAAATTCTTGATGAAATTGCATCTCCATCGCAAAATATGGAAACGGTAGTTCTTGAAAAAGCTCCAAAAATTGCAGTTTACACACCAAAAGGTAAACAACCTTGGGATGATGCAGTTACTATGGTTTTAACTTATGCTGAAATTCCGTTTACACCAATTTATGACGAAGAAGTCTTGTCTGACCAATTAATTCTTTACGATTGGTTGCACTTGCATCACGAAGATTTTACAGGACAATATGGCAAGTTTTATGCAGCATACAGAAATGCACCCTGGTATATTGAACAAAAAAGAGATGCCGAAGCTTTGGCAACAAAATTGGGTTACGCTAAAGTTTCAGATGAAAAACTTGCAGTTTCCAAAAAAATTAGAGATTTTGTAATTGGTGGTGGATTTATGTTTGCAATGTGCTCAGCCACAGAAAGTTTTGATATTGCACTTTCAGCAGATGGTGTTGATATTTGCGAACCAATGTTTGATGGCGACGATAGTGAAGCCAATTACCAATCTAAAATAGATTATTCTAATACGTTTGCTTTTAAAGATTTTATACTTGAAAGAAGAGCCGAAAAATATGAATTTTCAGATATTGATATGTCTGATAAAAGAAATATTCCTATGGAGAAAGATTATTTTACATTAATGGAATTCTCTGCTAAATGGGATGTAATTCCAAGCATGCTTTGTCAAAATCATACGCAACTGGTAAAAGGATTTATGGGACAATCAACCTCATTTGAAAGAGGTTTAATAAAATCTAATGTTTTAGTACTTGGAGAAAATCAATTAAATGAAGAAGCAAGATACATTCATGGCCAAAAAGGTAAAGGATTTTTTACTTTTTATGGTGGTCATGATCCTGAAGATTATCGCCATCAAGTAGGCGATGAGCCAACAGTGCTAGATCTTCATCCAAATTCACCAGGATTTAGGTTAATATTAAACAATGTTTTGTTTCCAGCTGCAAAAAAGAAAAAACAAAAAACGTAAAATTTAATTTAAATAATTTTTGCTAGTTTTCAATTGAATTAAAAGAGTTTTTTGTCGAAATTTGTTTACAATAATTCATTGTAATTAATTTATTATTGAATATTAGATAAATTTTATTAGTTTTGCTTAAATTATTTATAAAACTTCAAAAAGTAGTATATGAAAAACTTTCTCTTTATTATTGTAATTGTGCTATCGCAGTTCTCTTTTTCGCAAACAGATAAAAATTCATTATCTATTCCAAATCCGAGTGAAGTTATATATTCAAGTAGTCAAGTTACTGTGAAGCCACAATTTGTTGGAGGAAAAGAAGCTCTAGATATTTTTATAAAAAGAAATTTTAAACAACCTAAAAATGCTAAAGGCGAGGTTTTGGTGTCTTTTATTGTTGAAAAAGATGGGAGTTTATCTGAAATTGGTGTTCTTAGTGATGCAGGAAAAGGAACAGCCGATGAAGCAATTAGAGTAATGTCTATTTCGCCTAATTGGATTGCAGGAGTTTTAAACGAAATTAATGTTAGAGTACAATATATGCTTGTAATTCCAGTTACTAACTCTAATTAAAAAAAATATTTATTTATAAATATTAAATCCCTAACTACAAGTTAAATTGTTGTTAGGGATATTTATTAAATAGAAATTACAGCTAAATTTATCTCTTTATATTCTTATCGTTTTACTATTATTTCCTTGAAACAAGATAATATTATAAATTACAGATTGATAATTGCTTCCAAAACTTAAACCATTAAATTCTGATAAATTGGTTTTCTTTTCTTCTATCAACTTTCAAATTAAATATCTTTTCCTTTAATTGTTTTTTAAATATAAAAAACTATTAATGATT
>JAYTPS010000474.1:0-9149 GCA_043747155.1 Flavobacterium sp.
GTTGTGTTTTCGTTATTGTTTTCAGCAGGTAAAGCACGACAGGTTGTTTTATCTTCACTCCATAAGAAATTTTTATTATAACTAATTAGATGTTTTAATTTATTAGCTTCTTCTTTAGAGTTTACTGAAAACCAATACAGACAATTTGTTTTTAGATTTTCCAATGTATCAAATATCTTCTCAAACCTATCGTGCTTTCTGATGTTGCTATTTTTAGTATATTCAACTACATCTGGCAAGTGTGACAAATTAAATTCAAACTTAAAATAATCTGACTTAATCTCATCTAATTCTGTTCTGAATTCATCAATATATTCTTCTAATATTTTTTCCATTTACCTATATCTGTGGCAACCCCAAATCCTTCAAAAATTCATTATGCTTATCAGTAGCTTCTTTTATCTTCTTATTTATATCGACTAATTTTAAATTCACTTCTCGCAAATCAATTTTAACTTCATCTATTGAAGTATTTACATAACGAGAAATATTCAAATTATGACCTTGCTTCTCGATTTCTTCCATCGATACTCTACGAGAATATCTTGGAATTTCATTTCTGTATTTGTACGTTGAAATAATATCTTCAAAGTGTTTATCACTTAGTGTGTTTTGTCTTTTACCTTTATCATAGGTTTCGCTTGCGTTAATAAACAAAACATCATCTTCTTTTTTACACTTTTTAAGGACTAAAATACAAACAGGAATTCCAGTTGAATAAAACAAATTAGATGGTAAACCAATAACGGTATCAATATTATTGTCTTTTAATAATTTGGTTCTAATTTTTTCTTCTGCACCACCACGGAATAAAACACCATGAGGTAAAATTATTGCCATTGTTCCTTCTTTTCCTAAAAAGTGAAAACCGTGTAATAAAAAAGCAAAATCTGCTGCTGACTTTGGAGCTAAACCATAACTCTTGAAACGAAAATCTTCCCCCATCGCTTCGTTAGGTTCCCAACGCAAACTAAAAGGTGGATTGGCAACAATGGCATCAAACTCAATTTTCTTCGCCGGATTCATTTCGTTTAATTCGTCCCATTGATTGAGTAACGTATCGCCGTGAAATATTTCAAACTCGGTGTCTTTCATGCCATTTAAAAGCATGTTCATACGAGCTAAGTTGTAGGTGGTAATGTTTTTTTCTTGACCGTATATTTTTCCAACACTGCCTTTATTATCCTTAATTCGGTTTCTAACATTGATCAAAAGCGAACCCGAACCACAGGCAAAATCCAATACTTTTTCTAGCTTTGGTTTTGGTCCAGTAGTTGGGTCTTGACTATCTAAAGTTACAATTTCCGATAGAATAGAGGATATTTGTTGTGGTGTATAAAATTCACCAGCTTTTTTACCTGAACCTGCTGCAAATTGACCAATTAAATATTCATAAGCATCTCCAAGTTTATCTTCATTAGAGTTGAATTCTGAAAAACCTTCAGAAATTTTTTGAATGATAACACAGAGTTTTGCATTTCTGTCTGGATGAGTTTTACCTAATTTTTCAGAATTCAGATTGATTTCTGAAAATAATCCTTGAAATGTATTTTCGAATGATTGGTTTTCAATATAATCAAATCCTTTGATTAAGGTCTCTAATAAATCACCGTTTTGAGTACGCGCCATTTCAGCAATACTGCTCCACAAATGTTTAGGTTCTATAACATAATGCACTTTTCTACGCATTTGTTTTTCAAAATCAATAATGTCAGCTTCGTTAGCATCATACCAAACACTCAAAGCATTTCGTTTGTCTTCTGCTGCTAATTGTGGATAATCTCTTCCTAGTTCTTTTTTTGCAGATTCTTCATAGTTAGAAGATAAGTATCTAAGAAAAAGAAACGATAGCATATAATCCCGAAAATCATCGGGATTCATCGCACCACGCAAATTGTCTGCTATATCCCAAAGGGTTTTACCTAACTGGTCTTGTTCTTTTTTTGTCATTTTTCAATTAAAATTTGAAATTGTATTTTTCTATGAGTTTATCAAATACTTCATTGAAGCTCTTAGCTTCGTCCTCATTCATCTCACTTACTTTAGGTATAAAAACATTCTTGTGAGATAAAGAGTTTATTTTTAAAATGGTATTTTCTGGATCTTTCACTCCGATTTCTTGAAGCAAAATCTTTAACTGACTTGTACCTAAAAATGAAGCAATAGTTTCCAATAACTGCCTAAGTAGTACAAAATGAAATGTAAATAATTCTTTTTTTGCTTCATACAAAACCTGAAGAAGATGCAAATGATATAGAAAAACTTCTTTTCCAAAAGGCTTCAGCATTAATTCTTCATCTTGTCGTTTTAACATGAAAAACTTAGAGTTCTTTTTGTATTTATCACTTTTCTCTCCTTTACAAAGCCTGTCATATAATATTGAGAATAAACCAATATGATGTGTTGTAACAATTATTTTCTTTTTTGGAAAAGAATCATCTATTAACTTTGAAATTGCTTCGGCAGTTAAAAAAATATTATGATCATCCATACTCGATACAGGATCGTCTATAAAGAAATGAGCGTCCTGAACTCCTGCCCAAGAATCTGTTTCAAATAAGGCTACAAAGAAACACCATATAAAAATTCGCTCTTCACCTCTAGAAATTTTTATAGGATTGGAATTTTCATCACTCAAAAAAAATGTGATAGAAAGAATACCTTTTTCGCGGTCTTCTCCCTCATAAAGATTTAATTTGAATCTATATCTAGGTTGATACAATGACAATGTTTCTTCTAAGATATCTGTATCAAGCAATAAGGAATGAAATTGATTTAGGGAACTTGGTACAACATCTAGTTTTATGTTTTTATTGTTATGTCTTTCATCATTATCCCAAACAAATAAATCCTCACTATAGGCATTATAATATACGCCTAAATGAGCATCATTTTTAGGGTTTTTGGTTATATTCTTGTATTCAACAGATAACCGAGTTTTTCCTGTTGCATTAAAGGCATAAACCAAGATTATTTTTTCCTTTGTATCTTTTAACTCTTCTGCTATTTCGTTTATCGTTGCCATATATTAAATAGTTATTTTAGGAAACAACCCCTGCATCAACCCTTTTTTATGTGCTTTCAGATGGGCTATTTTGTTGGTTTGTGCTGCGATTAATTCATCTAAGGAGGAAAGGGTCTCCACTATTCTTTGTTGCTCCTCAGATTTGTTAGGAACTTTTATTAAAGTTTCTTTAATTGATTTTAATGAAAGGTTTTTAATGGTTGACCCCGTTAATTCTGATTCAAAATAACTTTTTATTAAATCAGTTTGAATAAAATAAATTACAAAAGTCTTATCTATTTTAGTTTTATCCACATTTATGTAACAAGCACTTTTCCCAAGAACAACTTTTTCATTATTATATTTTGCAATATTTCCAATAGTTCCATTTATTGAAAGTAATATTGTCGAATCATTTAAATCTCTTTTGTGCCTCTTATATTCTTCTTCTGAAACTTTTTTTGTTTTTTTATCAACCCAAATTTTACCATCAATCAAATTATTTCCATTAATAAAATAATATTCTCCTTCAACATCATAATTTGGAGTTGTATGAATACCGTCACTAATTTTAGTTGTTAAATAATCTAAAGTTTTCTCAATCCACTCCCCATCCTTCTCAAATTCCCTAAACCTCAACTTAGGCACTATTTCTCCTTCTTGAGGAAAAAGATTTTGCATTAATCCTTGTTTGTAGGTTTTTAAGGTTTCTAGTTTATCATTATAAGCAGTTAGCAATTCATCTAGTGCCAAAAGGAAATCGGCTATTTTTTGTTGTTCGGTTGTCTTAGGTAGAGGTAATTTTAAATTTAAAAAAGAACCTTTTGAAATGTTATATCTTGTACTTCCTTGAGCCAAAACACTTATCGATTTCCGGTAAATTGGACTATGAAATAAATATCGAGCAAACTCAGGCAATAAATTCTCTAAATTATAAGGTCTAAATGAAAAGCAAAAACTATTTAAATAAGTTGATTCTTTAGGAGAATTTATTACAACAGATGCAAAGCCGACTTCAATAGGTGTTTCAGATGAAGTTGTAAATAATACATCTCCCTTTTGAAGCTCATTTTGATTTTCATTATCACTAATTTTAACTTTAGCACATTGAGAAAAATCAACATAAGCTTTATCAAAAACTTGTTTATAAGTTACATATGGTTTTCCCTCACCAAAATCATCTCCACTTTTTCCACTTAGTCCACTAATTGTTTTTCCTAGTGTGTCTAAAACCATTTCATCCCATTCAGAATCATGGACAAACTCAGGAAAACGAATTTCAGGAATCAATCTATTTGTTTGATTATTCATAAGCCGTAAGTCCAGATATTTCTCGCCCTTGGGCTTGTTTTTTTAATAATGGTATAATGTCAGTCATTAAGGCTTGTTCTTTTACACTGCGTTCTTTCCAATTTAATTCCAGTGGTTCTAATAAATCGGTTAGTTTTTCTCCGTCAAAAATTAATCGGCTCATAATGTTGGCTACAAATGCTTTTAAATCATTGGTTTGCAAACCATGATCTTGAGCTATTTTTGTTACTATTTTATCATTCTTTTCGTCTTTAAAAGCTTGATAGCCTTTGCGTAATTTAACTACATCTTGCCCAGTGTTCCAATCTAAACTATTAATGTAATCGGTTAAGTCTTCTTGCTCTTCCATCATATTGGCAGTAGCACTCAACAAACTAATGATTTCGTGTTTCGTCATTTTTTGTTTAGACGGTTTCATTTGCAAGTTGTCTGCCACCAAATTCATGATGTAGTCATAATCAATTACCGAAGAGGCAAACAACACAAATTCAAAATCCAATTGTTGTATGTCAGTGGGAGCATCGTTGCCTTCTTTGTCTTGTATGACTTTGAACTGTTTGGCGGTTTCCAGATAGGAACTCCTAAACGATTGCAAACGCTCAGTAGGCAAAATGGTTTCAATATCTTCTTTTTGCGTTTCGTCTAAATCGGTGTATTGGTCTAATTGGGTTTTGAGTCGTTGTACTTCTTTGAAGCTTTTTACAAAAGCTATTTTGGCACTGTCTCCTCTCAAGTTATACACTTCATCGGGTTCGTAAACCAAGTTATTTTCTTCCATAAAAGCACCCAAAGCTTCTACCGCTTTTTTGTATTCTTCAATAACCACAGGAGCAGGTTCCACCATCCAAATTTTAATGGCTCTGTCTTCTGATTTTTCTCCAGAAAACAGTTTAATTGCTTGATTAACTTGCTCTTGTTGTGATCGGAAATCTAAAATATTGCCATACGGTTTGGTATCATTTAACACACGATTGGTTCGAGAAAATGCTTGAATTAATCCGTGGTATTTTAAGTTTTTATCTACATACAGCGTATTCAAAAATTTAGAATCAAAACCAGTAAGTAACATATCTACTACAATGGTAATGTCTATTTTATTTTTGTGAGCATAATCTCGGTTGCTATATTTTTGGTTTTTTATACGAGATTGCACATCTTGGTAATATCCATCAAACTCATTAATGTTATGATTGGTTTTAAATTGATTGTTATAATCGTCAATAATTTCAATTAGTGCCAATTTTTTTTCTTCGGGATTTACTTTGTTGTCTTCTTTCTCTTGATGTAAATCTTCTTGCAATTGTTTAATGTCTTCAGAATTTTTTTGGTCGCCTTCTTTAGCCAATAATGGTGCAGGTGGAGAAAAAACACAAGCAATGTTTAGTGGAATGAAATCTTCATCTACTTCTTTCTTTTTCTGTTGAGTAATTTTAAATAATCGATAATACTCAATGGCATTATTGATAGAAGAAGTTGCTAAAACCGCATTAAATTTTCTGTGATTCGTAGCAGCATCGTGTTTTTCTAAAATAGCATCTACAACTGCTTGTTGTGCAATAGCTTCTCCAGGTTTTGGGTTTGCATCACCTTTTCCTTTGAAGTAATCAATATGAAAGCGTAAAACATTTTTGTCTTCAATAGCATGCGTTATAGTGTAAGCGTGCAACTGTTTTTCAAAAACATCCTTCGTTTCTACATACTTTGCTTCTTCACCATTTCTTTCAATGTAAGTTGCATTATCCTCAAAAATTGGAGTTCCTGTAAAACCAAATAACTGTGCTTTAGGAAAGAATTCTTTGATAGCTTTGTGATTATCTCCAAATTGTGAACGATGGCATTCATCAAAAATAATAGCCATTCGACTTTCGCTTAAATATTTTAATCGCTCTTTATAGTTTTTAGTATCGTCAAGCGCTCTGCCCAATTTTTGAATAGTAGTAACAATCACTTTGTCTGAATAATCAGAAGACAATAAACGTCTTACCAACGTTTCAGTATTGGTGTTTTCTTCAACGCTTCCTTCTTGAAACTTATTGAATTCTTCTCGTGTTTGTCGGTCTAAATCTTTTCTATCTACTACAAACAAGCATTTTTCAATTTCAGGATTTTCTTTTAAAAGAGTTGATGCTTTGAAAGAGGTTAATGTTTTACCGCTACCTGTTGTGTGCCAAATGTAACCGTTTCCACGATTTTGATTGATGCAATCTACAATCGCTTTTACAGCATAAATTTGATAAGGTCGCATTACCAAAAGCTTTTGTTCGCTTTCAACAAGCACCATGTATTTGCTAATCATTTCGCCCAAAGTACATTTAGACAAAAATTTATCAGAGAATAAATCTAAATTTGTAATTTTTTTATTGCTTTCGTCCGCTAATTGATAAACAGGTAAAAACTGTTCATCAGCATTAAACTGAAAGTGTTGATTTTTGTTGTTGGCAAAGTAATAGGTATTATATTGGTTGCTTACAATAAACAATTGCATAAAACACATCAGTGAATTGGCATAACCATTTCCTGCGTCGTTTTTGTAATCAACAATTTGTTGCATTGCTTGTCTTGGAGAAATGCCAACACCTTTTAATTCAACTTGAACAATGGGCAACCCATTTATTAAAATAACAACATCATAACGATGATTGCTATTTTCTGTATTAATGCGTAATTGATTGATAACTTCAAAGTCGTTTTTACACCAATCTTTTATATTTACAAGAGTATAATGCAATGGTGTGCCATCTTCACGTTGAAAATAATTTTTCTCACGTAAAACTTTTGACGCTGCAAAAACATCAGGAGTTATGATTTCATCACGCAGTCTTGCAAATTCAGAATTACTTAAACGTACACGATTAAGAGCTTCAAATTTCTCGCGAAAGTTTTTTTCGAGCGAAAATCTATCGCGAATATCATCACGATAGGTGTATTTCAAATCGGTTAGCTTGGTAATAAAGCTTTGTTCTATTTGATTTTCTTTGGTCATTTATTTTTTAAAAATAATGCAATCGTAAAATTCACTATCCGTCAAAAGTAATAAAATATGCTTATAAACAGTAATACTATTTGTTTTTGTTGTGTGAAAATATTTTGTAATTCTACTATTAATTTTTTTATCTACAATAAAATAAGCTTTTTAATAAAAACTGAAATTAACAATAAATACAGTAGCCTATTTCTACCTTATTTCCTAAAGTTGTCAACACCAGTTTTGTAGGGTAATTATTAATACCCCTACAAATGTGAGGATAAAAAAGCATATAAAAAATCCCCATGTATGGGGATTTTTTGATAAATGTTATTAAACGTAATTACTTCCGAAATTATAAGTACTATTTAAAAACCCTAAAAAGTTTGATTTTTAACATCGTTATTTTGGTCTCCAATTTTAATTGCTTTTTTATTTTCTAGCTTTTATTTTTTTGCAATTAGATTAATTGTGTTATTAATTTATGTTTTCTATATTTTTTATTACTCCGTTCCTAAAAGGACTATTTAAATAAAAACATGAAAAAGTTTGTATTATTTAATTGTGAATATTAAATTTATTTATTATAAAATTGCTATTGTATTTAACCATAAGTTAAATCCTCTAATCCCTTTGAAAGACTAGAGGCTTAACTAACTAAAACTCTAATAAAAATGTTTGATTTTTAAACACTCTTCGGAGAACTAATGCTAAAGTATTACATTTTTTTTTAACTATATAACAGTATGTGTTTTATTTGCAAGATTTAAATTATTTTATTTTGATAAATGGTTAAAAAACTATTGAATTTATTCTAAATAGTATTTAAAAACTGAATTAGTTGTATTTATTTTTGTTTTCCTCTCCCAAGGACATAAAAAGAATAACCAACTTGAAATTGAGAAAAATTGTTTTTAGAATAACCCATTTCAGAGTTCAAACGCCAACGAACAAATAACTTTCCGTTTTGGTTTTCTTCGTTGGTATAGAGGTATCCTAATAATTCAAATTCATTGACCCAACTCGAAATGTTGTCTCTACGAATTCCTGTTTGCTCATTTAGCATTCCTTTATATTCTATATTTTCGGCTATTGAATGAAAATATTTGGGTCTATACGAGGCATAAAAACCATAGCGTGTTTCGGGTAGGATGTGCCAGATCACTTCGGGATAAAATTGCCAGTAGGGTAAACTGTACTCTTTTACTTTGGAGTTTATGGTTAGGTCAGCATTCAACGTTCTGATACTGTCTTGCACTTTGGTTTGTGCAAACCGAAAACCACCATTGATGTGCAATTGCGATTTTATGGTGGGCATATCTAGAAATAGTGCATTTGCAGTAACACCAATATTGTTGGTTTGATGGTTCAAAACCGCAACAGGAGTAGTATATCTTTTATTGAGGAGAATTGGGTCTCCTGTAAATGAGGTTGCCTGCTCATCTTGCATTTCGGGTACTAAAAAACGGTTATTGTCTTCAATTTTACAAATACCACCGTTTAATTTAAGGTATTCCAAATAGCCAATACCCGCTCTTAAATGAAAGGTCAGAAATTTATATCGTGTGGTATTAAAATTAAATTGTTTTTCGAGTTCTAATTGCACTAACCCATTAGGTTTATCGGCATTAAAGCCTAAGAAATCACTAAACACTCGAGCTTCTAAAATTTTATAGGTTTTGTCTTTATAGAGTGTAATAGATTTTCCTCTTTCAATATTGACTTTAATGTTAGCTGGACTGTAATCAGTTGTGAATAAATCATTTCTAAAATCATAGGATTCAATTACTTCACCAAGTTTAATGTGTAGGTTGGTCAACTTATCATTTTTTTTCTCACAATCATACCCATTTTTTTTAAGGCTTTCTA
>JAYTPS010000475.1:0-4103 GCA_043747155.1 Flavobacterium sp.
GATGACGAACAACAGCAGCAGAAACATGCCAATCCCAAATTTCCCCGTTTCAATGCCCAGAAAAGAAATCCCCAGCGAACCAATCAGCATCACCACCACCACGATCACCCAGCGCAGGAGAAGGTCGATGGCATAGGCGAAGGCCCGGGGAATGGGTCCGGCGGGCCGGAGGTAGATATCCACCCCCTCCGCGACCTCCACAGTTTGCATGGTATCAAGTTTTGGCTCCGCACGCATCGGTGGTTTCTTAGCGGTTCTTATATCGGTTTCGAATTGTGCTAACTGCGATTTAGAAGGTAATTCTCCGAAAATGACTAAGTAAGAAACTTCAAGAAAATCGGCTTTTTCGGCTAAATCTTCAATAGAATATCCTCTGTAACGAAGAATTCCTTCTTCGCCATCAAGAAAAGTTATATCACTTTTACATGAACCAGAATTTTTATATCCTGGATCTAGAGTAATTGCTCCTGTAAAATCTCTAAGTTTTTGAATATCGATTGCTGGTTCGTTTTCGCTTCCAACAATTACTGGAAACTCATACTTTTTGCCATCATATTCTAATATTGCTGTTTTTGACATGGTATAAATTGGGAATTAAATCTGATAAAATAATAATTTAACAAAGCTATGAAATTCCAGTTTAAATAAAAAAGTTTTAAGGTATCGTTTTCGTAATTTATTTCGAATATTCGAAAAACAGATAGGTAGTAATGCATAAATAACAAAATGAAAAAACTTCATTAAACAAAAAAGGCGCACAAATGCACGCCTTAAATGATTAATAAACCTTAACTACTCTTTTATGATTTTTTCAACTTTAGCACCATTTTCGGTTGTAATTTTCAAGAAATAAATACCTTTAGATTTATCTAAGATGTTTATTGAGGTTTGAATATTGTCTGTTATTTGGGTTTGCAAAATTCTACCTTGAACATCATATAATTGTACTGATTTAATCAAATTATTACAATTTATATTGACAATATCACTTGCAGGATTTGGATAAATTGCAATAGAATTATCAATACTAAAACTTGGGTTATTCAATGATTGAAAGGTTGTGCTATACATTCCTGTATCAATTGGAGCATTATAATCAAAGAAAATATCGGCACGTTTAGAAACTATATCTCCAGTAACTAAATTATTTTTAGAACGAACTTTTAATAACACATTTCCGTGTCCTCCAGTTTCTAAGGCAATATTTTCAAAAATAAATTCTACTATATTTCCTGTGATTTTTACATAAGCATTGTGTGATGTGTTTAACATTTGCAACGAATTGATGTCAAAATCAGTAGCATCAACTGTAGTTTTTACAACAATATTCTCTGCTTGAAATGTTCCTGTATTTTCAAAGTTAATTATATAATGTAAATAATTTCCAATTTCTGATGGTGCAACAACATTTCCTTCTATACAAGTTATATCATTTGGATCAAACGAACCAACAACTGTTTGGTTAAATGTGAATAAATTGTCACCACTGTTTTCATCGCCAATTACAGGAGTTATTGTTGCTTGATAATTTAAAATATCGCCAATGTTTACTGCTGGAGAATTTACATTTAATACTACATTAAAACTTCGGTTTTCAAATGGTAATAAGTTGGAGTAATTCCAATTTAACAAGCCAGTAGTTTGCGCATCTGGAATTAAAGTTGAGCTTACAAAATCTAAAACACTATCATTATAGGTAAATGTGATATTTCCAGATAATGTTTGATTTCCAATGTTTTTATAAACTATTTTATAAGTTGCATCAAAGCCAGGACGAGCAGTTGTGATTGGAGCAATAACAATTTCTAAATCGTTATGAACTCCATTTGCCGAAATACAAAAATTTTGGGTTGCGGTATTGTTATTATTATCGGCAAATGGTATAGTTGCTGTTGGTGGTGAAAAATTAAAAAAAGTTGGGTTTTCAAGACTTGGGCTTAAATTAAAGCTTCCAGCTTGAGTATAAAAACTATAATTTCCTGTATTGTTTGTAAATGCTGCACCTTGATTTGTTCCGTCGTTTATATTTATTCTAATGTTTGGCTGAGCAATATCTATTGCATCACAACCATTGTTGTTGGAATCATAGGTTATATTTCCTGTGATTGTATTATAGTTTCCGCCAGGTGTAAAAGTGCAGTATGTGTTTACAATTACCTGACTTGGAACAATTGAAATTACATTTTGAATTTCATTTTCATCCGCACATACATATTGTAGATTTGGATTATTTGCTATGATTAATGTTTCATTTGCACCATTTTTCATAAATAGTGTAGTGAGTAAATTATTGCTACAGAGTAAAAAAACAAGTTGCGATGCATTACTAACATCAATCGTTGTCAATTGATTAAATCTACATTCGAGAGTTTCTAAATTAAGAAAACTTGAAACATTAATTGAAGTTAAGTTATTAAAACTACAATCAATGGATAATAATGTAGGAATGTTTGGAATATTCAATTCATTATAATTACAATGATTGCATGAAAAATATTTTAAATTTGTTAATCCAGTCATGTTTAAACTTACACCAGAGTTAAAATTGCAATAAAATGTAATTAAATTAGATAATCCACCTACATCTATTGATGTTAAAAAATTACTTGAACAGTCTAAACTTGTTAATTGGCTTAAACCTAAAACATTTATTGAGGTTAAAGAATTACCTGCGCAATAAATCTCCGTAATATTTGAGAAAGAACTAAAATTGAAAGTGCCAGTTAATTGATTACCGCCAATATTAAATTTTTGTAATAATGGTAATGAAGTAAAACTAATAGTGGTGATTAAATTATTTAAACAAAAAACTTCTTTCAAATTTATATTATTGTTTAAATTTAAATTAGGTATTTGATTGTTTACAATATTTAAATATTCAAGTTGTACTAGTGATGAAATATCTAAAGCATTTATTTGATTATTAGTTGCAACAATAGTTTTTATATTTATAAATGTTTCAATCCCAGTAATGGAAGTAATATTGCAATTATCCAAAAATAATTTACTTACATTTAGAGTTTCAGATAACTGAATTTCTCCATCATTGTTTACATCAATTATGATTGAATTTTCATTACTGTCGAATGCAATAAAATTAGAAGTATTTGCTTCAATCAACTTCGCTTTAAAATTAGCATCAGGAATGTTCACGATTTGTGCCTTTACAATACCTGTAAATAACAAAAGTAATAATAATAGATTTTTCATAATGTTTGGTTTTATGTTTAGAATTGTTTTCATTTTTTTTAATTTAAGAGGTTTAAAATTTGACCAACTATAATTTATTATTCATTTGCTCTATTAAAACATCCTGCAATAGTTCTTTCTTTCGTTGCGATATTGGAATATTAGTATTGTCAAGCATTATAATGTTTCCTGCTTCTTTCTTGATGTATGATTTTAAATATTTTAAATTTATTAAATGACTTTGGTGTACTCTTAAAAAGCCACTATCTTTTAATAATTCTTCATATTCTTTTAATGTTTTAGAAATTAAAATTACTCTGCCGTTTTTCATAAAAAAATTGGTGTAATTGTCATCACTTTCACATCTAATTATGTCGGAAATTTCAAATTGATGAATGCCATCAGAATTAGAAAGTGCTATGCGCTTGAAATTATTTTTTTCTTTTTTTACGTTTTCTAAAAGCAATTCTATGTTAGAAAATTCATTGTTTTTTTCAATCGTCTTGTTTATTTTTTCAATTACTTTTTTTAATTCTGTAGGATCAACAGGTTTTAAAAGATAATCTAAAGCGCTAAATCTGAATGCTTTTATGGCAAACTCTTCGTGAGCTGTAATAAAAACTATATGACTTTCTAGCTTGCCATATTTGGCAGTAAGTTTTTCTAAAATATCAAATCCTGTTCCGTCAATTAATTGAATGTCAAGAAAAATAACTTGTGGTTTTAGGTTTTCAATTATTGCAATTCCAGATAAAACAGCATCAGCTTCGCCAATAATGTCAATTTGTGGTGCAAATAAAGTAAGCAAACCTCTCATTCCGTTTATTATGTTGCTGTCGTCGTCTATTATTACTGCAGTTATCATTCTTTCTTTTGTTTTTTTGTCATTCTGAGGCACGAAGAATCTCATAAAT